>NZ_JAMYOJ010000029.1:0-69009 GCF_040319795.1 Mesorhizobium sp. M0862 | reverse complement strand
CAACCAATCCGCTTGGCGCTGCGGCGGACGCATAGGGGGAGAGAAGTGTCACCTATGTATCCGGTTCAAAGTGTTACCCATCTATCGGCTGGACATCGTGAAGCGAGGCGGGTGGGGTCGCCTCAACTGCCTCAACGTGAGTTGAGCTGCCTCGACTTGTAAAGAAATAGCGTCGAGCGTGTCACCGCGGACCCCACCCGGCCCTTCGGGCCACCCTCCCCTCAAGGGGGAGGGATATCCGAGCTACTCGAACACGATGTTCGGCACCGCCGCTTCGGCCGCGCCGCGTTCTTCGTTGACCCGGTCCCAGACCTTCGAAGCAATGCCGCGATAGATCTTCGCCTCGGCGCTGTCTGGCTTCGACGCCACCACCGGAGCACCTTCATCAGAACTTTCGCGAATGCCCATTTCCAGCGGCACTTCGCCGAGGAAGGTCACGCCGAGTCGCTCGGCCTCGCGCCGCGCCCCGCCATGGCCAAAGATGTCGTAGCGCTTGCCGGTATCGGGGGCTATGAAATAGCTCATGTTCTCCACGATGCCGAGCAGCGGCACGTCGACCTTCTTGAACATATTCAATCCTTTGCGGGCGTCGATCAGCGCCAGGTCCTGCGGCGTCGAGACGATGACGGCGCCGGCCAGCGGCACCTGCTGGGCCATGGTCAGCTGGGCGTCGCCGGTGCCGGGCGGCATGTCGACGACGAGCACGTCGAGGCGGCCCCATTCGACCTCGCGCAGCATCTGCGTCAGCGCCGACATCACCATCGGACCGCGCCAGATCATCGGCGTCTCCTCGTCGACGAGGAAGCCCATCGACATCACCTTAAGGCCGTAGTTCTCCATCGGTTTCAGGATCTTGCCGTCGACGGTCTGCGGCCGGCCATGGATGTTGAGCAGCCTGGGCATGGACGGGCCATAAATATCGGCATCGAGCACGCCGACACGCAAACCGTTGGCGGCGAGGCCAAGCGCGATGTTGACAGCGGTGGTCGACTTGCCGACGCCGCCCTTGCCGGACGCCACCGCGATGATCGCCTCGATGCCGGGCACGCCGCGCTTGCCCGACCTTTCCGAGGCCGGGGCGTGCGGGGCTGGAGAGTGTGGAGCTGGGCGCGGCGCGGCTGGCGCAGCCGGGGGTGCCGGCCTGGGCGCGGGACGCGACGCAACCGGAGCCTCCATGCCGCCGCCCTTCTTCTCCGCCGTCAGCGCGACGACGGCGCCGGCGACACCAGGGATCGCCTTGACGACACGCTCGGCTGCGGCGCGCAGCGGCTCCATCTCCTGTGCACGGGCGGCGGGAACGGTGATCGAGAAAAACACTTTCGAATCGGCGATGAAAATCTCCGAAACCATGCCGAGGTCGACGATGTTGCCGGTGAAGTCCGGCCCGTTGACCGTCTTCAGACGCTCGGTGACGATTTCCTTGGTGACGGACATGCATTGTTCCCTAAGGCGTTTGGCTGCGGCTCAGATAGTGCAGATTGGCAGCGACTCCAAGCACCACGGTGTCCGCCTCACCTTGCCAGGCCAACCGCAAGGTAGGTGAGCGCCGAAATTGCAGCCGTGGCCGGCAAGGTGACGATCCAGGCGATGACGATGTTGCCGGCAACGCCCCAGCGCACGGCCGAGACGCGACGGGCAGCGCCGACACCGATGATGGCCCCGGTGATCGTATGGGTGGTCGACACGGGAACGCCAAGCCAAGTGGCGGCAAACAGGGTGATGGCGCCGCCGGTCTCGGCGCAGAAGCCCTGCATCGGATTCAGCCGGGTGATCTTCGAGCCCATCGTGTGAACGATGCGCCAGCCGCCGAACAAAGTGCCGAGCGCCAGTGCTGTCTGACAGGTGAGGACGACCCACAGCGGCACGTAGAACGTCCCGCCGAGCATACCTTGCGAATAGAGCAGCACGGCGATGATGCCCATGGTTTTCTGGGCGTCGTTGCCGCCGTGCCCTAGCGAATAAAGCGAGGCCGAAAAGAACTGCATGACGCGGAAGGTGCTGTCGACGGCGAACGGTGTCTGGCGCACGAACAGCCAGGAAACGGCCAGGATCAGGACCAGCGCCAGAACAAACCCTGTCGCCGGCGACACGACGATTGCGGCGACCGTCTTGCCAAGCCCGGTCCAGACGATGGCGCCGGGCCCAGCCTTTGCAACGCCGGCGCCGACGAGCCCGCCGATCAGGGCATGCGAACTGCTGGACGGGATGCCGGCAATCCAGGTGACGATGTTCCAGACGATGGCGCCAACGAGCGCCGAGAAGATCACCGCCGGCGTGACGATGCTGACGTCGACGATACCTTTTCCCACGGTTTCAGCCACGTGAAGGCCGAAGAACATGAAGGCGATGAAATTGAAGAAAGCCGCCCACAGGACCGCATATTGCGGTCTCAGCACGCGGGTGGAGACGATGGTGGCGATGGAGTTCGCTGCATCGTGCAGGCCGTTGAGAAAATCGAAAAACAGCGCGACGGCGACAAGGCCGATCAGCACGGGAAAGGCGATGGTGGCTTCCATTGCCTAAACGTTCTCGATGACGATGCCGCTGATCTCGTTGGCGACGTCCTCAAAGCGGTCGACCACCTTCTCCAGCTGGCCGTAGATCTCCGAGCCGATCAGGTAGGCCATCGGATCGCTGCGGCCATGCCGCTTGAACAGGTCCTTCAATCCCTGCTCATGCAGATCGTCGGCGCGGCTTTCGACGCGCATCACCTCTTCGGCGATGGCGTTGAGGCGTACCGTGTGCGTGCCGACCTTGCTGAGCAGCGGGATCGCTTCGGCAACCAGCCTGGAGGCGGCAACGATGACGCCACCCATCTCCTGCATCAGCGGGTCGAATTCCTTCTTTTCGAACAGCTTCACCGTCTTGACGGTCTTGTGCATCATGTCGATGGCGTCATCCATCGACTGGATCAGGTCCTTGATGTCGCCGCGATCGAAGGGCGTGATGAAGGAACGCCGCACCGCCAGCAGCACTTCGGCCGTGATATGATCGGCCTCGTCCTCGAGATCGATGATCTTCTGGCACCAACGATCGATGTCCTTGCCCTGCAGGAGCTGCTCCAGCGCCTCGGCGCCGCCGACCACGGTGCGGGAATGCCGTTCAAAGAGGTCGAAGAAGCGATCTTCGCGCGGCAAAAGCTTGCGGAACCAGCCCAGCATGTCCGATCTCCTCGTATTCCATCCAACCACATAGCGCCGTGTTCGGCCGGGGGAAACAGCCAGCCGGCCCAAAGATGTGGATGGCCAATTGCGGGTAGAGCTTGCGGCGAAAGGCAATTTCCCCGACCTTGCGTGCAACGAACGGATGGATGGTATGATCGACAAGCTCGAATTCTTCATCGCGCTGGCCAAGGAGGAGCATTTCGGCCGGGCGGCGGAAGCGTGCGGCGTCACGCAGCCGACCTTGTCGGCCGGGATCAAGCAGCTGGAGGGCCAGCTCGGCGTCATGCTGGTCAATCGCGGTTCGCGCTTTCAGGGGCTGACGCCGGAAGGCAAGCAGGTGCTGGTGTGGGCGCGTCGCATCGTCGGCGATTCCAGGACCATGCGCGAAGAGATGCGGGCGGCGCGACATGGCCTGTCCGGGCGTATCCGTATTGCCGCCATCCCAACCGCCCTCGCCATGGTGGCGCGGCTTACGACGCCATTTCGCGAGAAGCATCCGGGCGTCACCTTCTCTATCCTGTCGCGCACCTCGATCGAGGTGTTGTCGCTGCTCGGCAATTTCGACGTCGATGCCGGCATCACCTATCTCGACAACGAGCCTCTCGGACGGGTGACCAGCGTGCCGCTCTATGACGAGCGCTACCAGCTGATCACGGCGGTCGGAAATCCCTATTCGGATCGCGACAAAGTGACATGGGCCGAAATCAGCCAGCTGCCGCTCTGCCTGTTGACGCCGGACATGCAGAACCGCCGCATCATCGACCAGCATCTGGCCGAGGCCGGCGTGCAGGTGCGGCCGACACTGGAATCCAACTCGATGATCGTGCTGTTCTCCCACATACGGACAGGCAAATGGTCGTCGATCATGCCGCTCAACCTGGCGGAAACATTCGGTTTTTCCGAGCCGATCCGGGCCATTCCGATCGTCGAACCGGATGCTAGCCACACGGTCGGGCTGGTCGCCGCGCCGCGCGAACCGCACACGCCGCTGGTGCAGGCGCTGCTGGACGAGGCGATGGCGCTGGCAGACGATTTCCGCGCCAATCGCTGAGCTAGTCATAACTGGTCAATCGGCGCGATAGAAATTTTCTATCGTGCAACGAAACCGCTTTATTGATTTCAGAGGTTTTCTCTGATTTCTTAAGCACTTAGCGTTTAAGCGGCGTAGGCATGTCGTTGTTCCAAAACCGCTTCATGCTTTTGGACGATTATATGCATCGATCGCTACGATAGGGAGGGCGCTGCGTGACGATGCAGCCTGCAAGTACCGAGATACAGTCGCGCACGGCGGCGATCATCCAGGAGTTGAAGGGCCTCGAAGGCCCCCTGCTGCCGATCCTGCACGAGATCCAGGAAGAATTTGGCCACGTGCCGCAGGACGCCGTGCCCGTCATCGCCGATGGGCTGAACCTGTCGAGGGCCGAAGTGCATGGCGTCGTGACCTTCTATCATGATTTCCGTGCCCGGCCGGCTGGCCGGCATGTGCTCAAGCTTTGCCAGGCGGAAGCCTGCCAGTCGATGGGTTCGGATGCGATCGCCGCAAAGGTCAAGCAGTTGCTCGGCATCGATTTCCATGAGACCACCCGCGACGGATCGGTTACGCTTGAGCCTGTCTATTGCCTCGGGCTGTGCGCCTGTTCACCGTCGGCGATGCTGGATGGTGAGGTGATCGGGCGGCTCGATGACGAGAAGATCGAAGAGATCGTCGCGGAGGTACGCTCATGATCCCGCGCATCTACATTCCAGGTGACTCCGGCGCGCTGGCGCTCGGCGCCGAAAAAGTCGCCAAGGCTGTTCGTGCGGAACTGGCCGAACGGGGTGTCGAGGCCAAGATCGTCCGCAACGGCTCGCGCGGCGCCTATTTCCTCGAACCGATGGTCGAGGTCGCGACCGAAAAGGGCCGCGTCGCTTACGGGCCGGTCAAGCCATCGGACGTCAAGAGCCTGTTCGACAGCGGCTTTCTCACCGGCGGGCATCACAAGCGCTGGCTGGGCGCGCCCGACAAAATCCCGTTCCTGGCCAAGCAGACGCGCCTGACCTTTGCGCGTTGCGGCATCAACGACCCGCTATCGCTCGATGCCTACAAGTCACTGGGCGGGCTCAAGGGCCTGCAGAACGCGGTGGCCATGGCGCCGCTCGACATCGTCAAACAGGTCACGGAATCGGGCTTGCGCGGCCGAGGCGGCGCCGGCTTCCCGACCGGCATCAAGTGGAAGACGGTGCTCGATACGACATCTGACCGCAAATACATCGTCTGCAATGCCGACGAGGGCGACAGCGCCACCTTTGCCGACCGCATGATTATGGAGGGCGACCCCTTCGTGCTCATCGAAGGCATGACGATTGCCGGCATCGCCACCGGCGCGACCAAGGGGTTCGTCTATATCCGCTCGGAATATCCGCATGCGGTGGCTGTCATGAACAAGGCTGTCGAGGTCGCCCGCAAGGCAGGCGTGCTCGGCGTCAGCGTGCTGGGTTCGCCCAACGCCTTCGACATGGAAATCCGCGTCGGCGCCGGCGCCTATGTCTGCGGCGAGGAAACTTCGCTGCTGAACAGCCTTGAAGGCAAGCGCGGCGTGGTGCGAGCCAAGCCACCGCTGCCGGCAATCCAGGGTCTGTTCGGCAAGCCGACGGTGATCAACAACGTCATCAGCCTGGCCTCCGTGCCCATCATCATGGACAAGGGTGCTGCCTTCTACAAGGATTTCGGCATGGGCCGCTCGCGCGGCACGATCCCGATACAGATCGCCGGCAACGTCAAGTTCGGCGGCCTGTTCGAGGCGGCGTTCGGCATGACGCTGGGCGAGATCGTCGACGATATCGGCGGCGGTACGGCCACAGGTCGCCCGGTGAAGGCGGTGCAGGTCGGCGGCCCGCTCGGCGCCTATTTCCCGCGCGGCCTGTTCGACACGCCGTTCGACTACGAAGAGTTCGCGAAGCGCGACGGGCTGATCGGCCATGCCGGCATCACCGTGTTCGACGACACGGCCGACATGCTGAAGCAGGCGCGCTTTGCCATGGAGTTCTGCGCCATCGAAAGCTGCGGCAAGTGCACGCCCTGCCGCATCGGCTCGATACGCGGGGTGGAGACCATCGACCGGCTTGCCGCCGGCATCGAGCCGGAGAAGAACCTGGCACTGGTCACCGATCTCTGCAACACGATGAAGTTCGGATCGCTCTGCGCGCTGGGCGGCTTCACGCCCTATCCGGTGATGAGCTCGATCACCCATTTCCCCGAAGATTTCAAGCCCGCGCCGGCGCGCGTGGCTGCTGAATAGGAGCTGGCAGATGAATATCAAGGCCGACTTCCCGACACTCATCGAAGAACTCGATTACGGAACCCCGGAATCGAAGGCGCAAAAGCAGGTTACGCTGATCGTCGACGGCCGCAGCATCAGCGTGCCGGAGGGTACGTCGATCATGCGCGCGGCGATGGAAGGCGGGGTCGAGATCCCAAAACTCTGCGCCACGGACATGCTGGACTCGTTCGGCTCCTGCCGCGTCTGCCTGGTCGAGATCGACGGGCGCGGCGGCACGCCGGCATCCTGCACGACCCCCGTCGGCGAAGGCATGGTGGTGCGCACGCAATCCGAGCGGCTCGACGCCATCCGCCGCGGTGTCATGGAGCTTTACGTCTCCGACCACCCGACCGGCTGGAACGAGAAGGCCGGCACCGGCGCCAGCGAGTTCGACGTTGTGGCGAAATCGGTCGGCCTGACCGAGAACCGCTTCGGCATTGAGGGCCGCAACCACGTCAAGCAGGAAAACGGCGTCGCGCCCGGCCATGGCTCGCTGGCGGTCGACTACATCGCCCGCGACGAGTCCAACCCCTATTTCACCTATGATCCGGCGCAATGTATCGTCTGCTCGCGCTGCGTGCGGGCCTGCGAGGAGGTGCAGGGCACCTTCGCGCTGACGATCGAGGGCCGCGGTTTCGAATCGCGCATGGTCGCCGGCATGCACGAGGATTTCATCGCCTCCGAATGCGTGTCCTGCGGCGCCTGCGTGCAGGCCTGTCCGACCGATGCGCTGCGTGAAAAGACCGTGCTTGAGAAAGGCATGCCCGAGCGTTCCGCTGTCACCACCTGCGCCTATTGCGGCGTCGGCTGCTCGTTCAAGGCAGAAGTGAAGGACGACGAAGTCATTCGCATGATGCCCTACAAGGACGGCAAGGCGAACCACGGCCACTCCTGCGTGAAGGGCCGTTTCGCCTATGGCTATGCCACCCACAAGGACCGCATCCTGTCGCCTATGATCCGGGAAAAGGTCAGCGATCCCTGGCGCGAGGTGAGTTGGGAAGAGGCCATCGCCCATACGGCCAAGGAATTCCGCCGTATCCAGTATCAATACGGCCGCACCTCGATCGGCGGTATCACGTCCTCGCGCTGCACGAATGAAGAGACCTATCTCGTCCAGAAGCTGGTGCGCCAAGGCTTCCGCAACAACAATGTCGACACTTGCGCGCGCGTCTGCCACTCGCCGACCGGCTACGGCCTCGGCCAGACCTATGGCACCTCGGCCGGCACGCAGGATTTCGATTCCGTCGATTTCACCGATGTCGCCGTCATCATCGGCGCCAATCCGGCTTCCGCGCACCCGGTGTTCGCCTCGCGGCTGAAAAAGCGGCTGCGCCAGGGCGCCAAGCTGATCGTGCTCGATCCGCGCCGCACCGAAATGGTCAAGTCGGCGCATATCGAGGCCGACTATCACCTGCCGCTGAAGCCCGGCACCAACGTGGCGGTGCTGACGGCGCTGGCGCATGTCATCGTTACCGAAGGGCTTTTCGACGAAGCCTTCATCCGCGATCGCTGCGACTGGGCGGAGTTCCAGGATTGGGCTTCTTTCGTCGCCTTGCCGGAAAACAGCCCCGAAATCGTGGGCAAGCTGTCCGGCGTCGATCCCGAACTGATCCGAGGTGCTGCACGGCTCTATGCCAAGGGCGGCAATGGCGCGATTTATTACGGCCTCGGCGTGACCGAACACAGCCAGGGTTCGACCACGGTTATGGCTATCGCCAACCTTGCCATGGCGACCGGCAATATCGGCCGCCCGGGCGTCGGGGTGAATCCGCTGCGCGGCCAGAACAACGTGCAGGGTTCCTGCGACATGGGCTCGTTCCCGCATGAACTGCCGGGCTACCGCCACATCTCCGGCGAGGCGGTGCGCGACATCTATGAGACGTTGTGGGGGGTGAAGCTCGACGACGAACCGGGCCTGCGCATCCCCAACATGCTGGATGCCGCCGTCGACGGATCCTTCAAGGGCATCTACATCCAGGGCGAGGACATCCTGCAATCCGACCCTGATACCAAGCATGTCGCGGCCGGCCTGGCGGCGATGGAATGCGTCGTCGTGCACGACCTGTTCCTCAACGAGACAGCTAACTACGCGCATGTCTTCCTGCCGGGCTCGACCTTCCTGGAAAAGGACGGCACCTTCACCAATGCCGAGCGCCGCATCAACATGGTGCGCAAGGTGCTGGAGCCGAAGGCGCGCTATGCCGACTGGGAAGCGACACAGGAGCTTGCCCGCGCGATCGGGCTGGATTGGAACTACCAGCATCCCTCCGAAATCATGGACGAGATCGCCAAAACGACGCCAAGCTTCGCCGGCGTCTCTTTCGATCTGCTCGACCGTGTCGGATCGGTGCAATGGCCCTGCAACGAGAAGGCGCCGCTCGGCACGCCGATCATGCATATCGACGGCTTCGTGCGCGGCAAGGGCAAGTTCATCCGCACAGAATATGTGGCGACCGACGAGCGGACCGGGCCGCGTTTCCCGTTGCTGCTGACCACCGGTCGCATCCTCAGCCAGTACAATGTCGGTGCACAGACAAGGCGCACCGAAAACGTCATGTGGCACTCGGAAGATCGGTTGGAGATCCATCCGCACGACGCCGAGAACCGCGGCCTGCGCGATGGCGACTGGGTGCGGCTGACCAGCCGTTCGGGTGAGACGACGCTGCGTGCGCTGATCACCGACCGGGTGTCGCCAGGTGTGGTCTACACAACGTTCCACCATCCCGACACGCAGGCCAACGTCATCACCACCGACTTCTCGGACTGGGCGACCAACTGCCCGGAGTACAAGGTGACCGCGGTGCAGGTCGGCGCCTCCAACGGGCCTTCGGACTGGCAGCGCGATTATAACGAGCAGGCCGAGCAGAGCCGCCGCATCGCAAAGCTGGAAGCGGCGGAGTAGTCTTGCCACGGCGTTCGACAATGAGAGCTTCAATCTTGACGGTTGGTCGACCCCCACTCCGTCAGGAAGGAGAGCTTAAGCCGCATGGCGCCTTTCCTCTCCCTCCGGAGGGGGGAGAGGTGGCGCCGCGAAGCGGCGACGGAGTGGGGGAAGCCGGCCCCGCAACACGCAGCCGTCGAAAGTCGCGCACAACCCAAAGAGCAGGCAAACCGGCCTATCTGGCGAGTAGTCGCCCCCCATTCCGTCAAGCTTCGCCTGACACCTCTCCCCCAATCGACGGGGGAGAGGAAAGGCGCGAGCCTCCACAGCTAGTGCTAAGGACGAACAGGGCAGAGGGGCGCGCCTCGTGACCCGAAAACGCCAAGCCACCACCCAAATCTCTCGCCTTGCCCACCGCGCCAGCGGCACTGCGGTGGCCAACCGCATGGTGCCGGAGGAGACGCCGGTGGCGTTCTCCTTTGCCGGCACCACCCATGCGGTGATGATGGCGAGCCCGGCCGACTTCGAGGATTTCGCGCTCGGCTTCTCGCTGACCGAAGGCATCATAGCCTTGCCTGACGAAATCGATGCGATCGAGGTCGAGGACCATGGCGCCGGCATCGATATCCAGATCCGGCTGAAGGACCAGGCCAATACGCGCTTCGAGGCGCGGCGGCGGCGGCTCGCCGGCCCGGTCGGCTGCGGGCTGTGCGGCATCGAATCCATCGAGGAAGCGATGCGCTCGGTCGATAAGGTTAGTGCGTCCAAGCTTACGCTTGAAGCCGACGACATCACCCGTTCGGTAAAGCTTTTATCCAAGGTGCAGCCTCTGCATTCAGAAACCGGCGCCGTGCATGCAGCGGGCTTCTACATTCCCGGCAAAGGCATCGTCATGGCGCGCGAGGATGTCGGCCGGCACAATGCGCTGGACAAACTGGCCGGCGCGCTGGCCAAGGCCGGCATTGACGGTGCATCGGGCGCGGTGGTGGTGACATCACGCGTCTCGGTGGAGATGGTGCAGAAAACGGGGGCGATCGGCTCCGCCTTCATCATCGCCGTGTCGGCGCCGACAGCCCTTGCCATCCGCACCGCCGAAGAGGCCGGCATGACGCTGGTGGCGCTGGTGCGCGGCGACGATTTCGATGTTTTCACCCACCCTAAACGGGTGGTCTTGGGAGTTGCCCAGCATGTCGCATGACGAAGAACACATCACGAGCACCGGGGAAAAGCTGGTGCGCATGGCCAACCAGATCGCCGCCTTCTTCCATTCAAGGCCCCGCGAGGAAGGTGTGGCGGGCGTGGCCGAGCACATCAACAAGTTCTGGGAGCCCAGGATGCGCCGGCAGTTCTTCGAGATGCTGGACAGCGGCGGCGAAGGTTTTGACGAACTCGTCGTCGTGGCCTCGGCCAGGATCAAGCGGCCGAAGACCGAGGAGCAGGCCGATGTGAGCATCGGCTACGTCCAACCCACGGGTGCAGAGAGCGTCGCTCCCCAGAAATAGCCTGCCCCAGAAATGGCGGGCGAACACGGCTCGCGCCGCGGGCTATATTCCTGTCTTCTAAAGTTTGGCTGCCGCATCCGCCGGGCGTCTGCTATGGTCGGCGATCAGAAATCGTCTGGCCGGGCGGGATAGCAACGTGAGGCCGATCGAGACGCGATATGCCCTCAGCGGCGACGTGCGGATCGCCTATCAGGTGGTCGGCCAGGGATCGTTCGACCTGGTTTTCGTGCCCGGCTTCATCTCCAATCTCGACCTGCATTGGGAAGACGAGGGCTACGCCAGGCTCTTGAAACGGCTCTCGGCGTTCTCGCGGCTGATCCTGTTCGACAAGCGCGGCACCGGCCTGTCCGACCGCGTCGACCCACGCCACCTGCCGAGCCTCGAAACCCGCATGGACGATGTGCGCGCGGTGATGGATGCCACCGGCAGCGGCCGCGCGGCCTTGCTCGGCGCTTCGGAAGGCGCGCCGATGGCAATGTTGTTTGCCGCCACCTATCCGGAACGGACACGAGCGCTGGCGCTCTATGGCGGTTATGCGCATTTCCACAAATGGGTGATGTCGCCGGAGCGCCTCGAGGCCTTCATCGCGACGGCCGGCACGGAATGGGGCACGGGCGCCACACTGCCCAACTTCGCTCCCGGCCGGGTAGATGATGCGCATTTCACCCAGTGGTGGGCCCGCTTCGAGCGGCTGTCGGCCAGTCCGACGGCAGCGGCCGCTCTTGCCCGAATGAATGCCGGGATCGACGTGCGCGGCGTGCTTTCGGCGATCGGCGCACCGACCCTGCTCATCCATCGCCGCAACGACGCGCGGGTCGACCCCGGAGCCAGCCGCTTTCTGGCGAAAAACATCTCGAATGCGCGACTGGTCGAGGTCCCCGGGCGCGACCACCCGATCTGGACCGGCGATGTCGACCGGGTGGCCGACCTGATCGAGGAATTCCTGACCGGCGAGCGTGCCGTGGCCGAAGCGGAGCGCGTGCTTGCCGCTCTTCTGGCGACACGCATCTACGACACGGCGCGGGTTGGCGACCGCATGTGGAGCGAACGTAGCGAGCGCTTCCAGGAGAGCTGGCAGCAGCTGGTCGGCCGTCATGGCGGACGCGTCGCCGGCATCCATGGCGAATTGATGATCTCGCGCTTCGACGGGCCGGCGCGGGCCATACGCTGCGCGGCGGCACTGCGCGATGCGGCGCAACATGTGGGCATTGCAAGCGCCCAGGGCGCCCATGTCGGTGAGGTCGAAATGCGCGGGCCGCCGGTGGGGCTGATGGCACGGGTGACGATGCAGATCGCCGCCCATGCCGGGCGCGGCGATATTCTGGCGTCGCGGCTGGCCGCCGATCTGGCGGCGGGGTCCGGCCTGCATTTCATCGATGCCGGGCGTGTCACGGTGGATGAGCTGGACGAGCCGCTGGCGCTGGTCCAGGCAACGTCGGAACAGCACCTGGAGCCGGCCTGCCGCCCCAAGGCGAAACCCGCCGAGCCGGCTCAACTGACGGCGCGCGAAAGCGAGGTGGTGATCCTGATCGCCGACGGCAAGAGCAATGCCGCGATCGCCGCCGAGCTGAGGCTCAGCGAGCATACGGTCAAGCGTCATGTCGCCAACATATTGCTGAAGCTCGATTTGCCGTCACGGGCGGCGGCAGCGGCATTTTCCGCCAGGCAGGCTGGCCCGGACGGGCCATAGGGACCATGGCGCTTTCGGGCGAAGCGGCTAGGTGGGGTCGAGGCGTACCAATTCTCTCCATGCAGGCCAGGCGGATGTCGCCGGGAAAGGCACTGCGGATGGAGGATGCAATGCTGAATTCAAACAGGTCGATCAAATCGCTGGTGATAGCGGCAGGCGTTGGCGCGCTGTTCACGATCGCTCCCGCCAGAGCCGAGGATGCCTCGGCGGCCGCCGCCTACAAGGACATCGAGGCGACGCTCGGCTCAGTGCCGGACATGTTCAAGACGCTGCCCGATGTCGCGGTTGCCGGCGCCTGGGCCGAGATCAAGGGTGTGCAGCTCAACCCCAAGACCGCGCTCGACGGCAAGACCAAGGAACTGCTGGGGCTGGCCGTCGCCTCGCAGATCCCCTGCCAGTACTGCATCTATTTCCACACCGAGGCCGCCAAGCTCAATGGCGCGACCGATGAGGAGATCAAGGAGGCGATCGCGATGGCGGCCATCGTGCGCCACTGGTCGACGATGCTCAACGGCAGCCAGGTCGATTTCGCGACCTTCAAACAACAGACCGACGGGGTGTTCGCAGCCGTCAAAGCCAAGTCGCAGTGAAAGAAAATGCCGGGCGGTGCGCCGGGCATTGCTTGTGATCATTCAACCGCCCGATCAACGGGCCATGGAGGAGAAGATGCTGACCAAGACGCAGAGCGTGGACGGCGCGGCGATCAAGAAAGCGATCGAAGGACGGGACGGCAGGATGCTCGCTAGCTTCTATGCCGACGACGCACTGGTGCGGGTGATCGACCGCAACAATCCGCCGAGCAAGCCGCGCGAGATCCGCGGCCGGGCGGCGATCAGCACCTTCTGGGACGACATCTGCAGCCGGGCGATGACCCACAAGGTCGACACCACCATCGCCGATGGCGACAATCTCGCCTTCACCCAGGCCTGCGCCTATCCGGACGGAACGAAAGTGTTCTGCGCGGCGATGCTGGAGCTGAAGAATGGGCGGATTGCACGACAGACCGTCGTGCAGGCCTGGGACGAGTAGTTCCACCGCGGAAAGATCAACCGCGGTTTGGGCCGCAAAACTGGAGGAGACAAAAATGTTCAGCGCCAGATGGCAGATCGACGCCAAGTTCGGGCACAAGCAGACCGTGCTCGACCTGTTGAAGAAATGGGAACGCGAGATCGGCTCTCAGGTCGGCATTGCCGATCTCGAGTTCCAGATCATGACCGGTTCGGTCGGAGCTCGGGAAGCGACGGTCGAATCGCATCATCAGGTCGAAAGCCTTGCCCAGCTGGAGGGATTCTTCGCGAGGATCGGCAAGATCGACGCGCACGCCAAATGGGGCAAGGAGATGGAGCCCTACGTCGTTTCAGGCACCAGCCTTTGGAACATCTACCGCATCGTGGAGTAGCCGTGGCAGGTGCAGCAGTTTTCGGCCATCAGTTGCGGCGGCCGAAACTCGTCCGCTGCCCGGAAAACCGCCCTTCCCTGGCCGATCCGGCAGCCGCGACACGTGCCGGCTGATTGGGCAATGTGGCCTGCTTGGCCAGGGCCGCCGCTATCAAGGCGTCGGCCTGGCGCGCGCGCTGGTCCGCGCCGGCATCTCCGGCAGGGTTGCCCGCCACGGCGGAGGTCGACATCCGCCGGCGGGGTTTGAAAGCAAGATAGAGAAGCAACGCGCCGAGCAGTCCAGCCCCAATGACGATCGTCAAACGCGTGCCGGTCATGCCGGTGCGTTCGATCTGGGTGGGGTTGGCGGGGTTCTGGACGACGGTGAGCTTGTCGCCGACCTGCGGTTCGCGGGCACCGTTCTTGTTCAGCTCCATCGTGGCCTCGACGGCGTCGGCGCCGGTGCCGACGCGCAAGGTGCCGGTGAATTTCTGGGTCACCTTCCACTCTTTGTCAGCATGAACCGTCTTGAACGCATCCACCAGTTCGCACGGCATCGTGGCGGTGCTGACGGTCTTGTAGACAATCTTGTGGGCGGTCGATTCCATGTCGCATTCGACATTGACCGCGAGGATTTCAGCAGGCGCCTCGGGCCAGCCGCTCTTCTTGATCATGTCCTTGCCGCCGAACACAGCGATCAGCAGACAGAAGCCGCCAATGAGTACCAGCTTGATCTTGGTCGTGTTCATGCGCAAACCCCTCGCCGCGCGGTTTCCCGGCAAGAGGCTGCTCGTTCAGGTTGAATATTCAGTAAATCGTGAACTCCCGCCGTACCGCAAAAGTAACTCTCGCTTAATGTACAGAAAACGGGTTGGCGAATATTTTAGCGATAGTGGCGGCCTCTACCCATGCGCCACCATCACATGACGAACGGCGGTATAATCCTCCAGCGCATAGAGAGACATGTCCTTGCCGTAGCCAGACTGCTTCAGCCCGCCATGCGGCATCTCGTTGGTCAGCATGAAATGGGTGTTGATCCAGGTGCAGCCATATTGCAGACGGGCGGCCGTCGCCATGGCGCGCGAGACGTTCTTGGTCCACACCGAGGATGCCAGGCCGTAGTCGCTGTCATTGGCCCAGTTCACGGCTTCATCGACTTCGGAGAAGCGGGTGATGGAGACGACCGGACCGAACACTTCGCGGCGCACGATCTCGTCTTCCTGCAGCGCGCCGGCAACCACCGTCGGCTGGTAATAGAAGCCGGAGCCTTCGCCCGGCTTGCCGCCGGTGGTGATCTCGATGTGCTTCAGTTCCGAAGCGCGCTCGACGAAGCCCGAGACTCGATCGCGCTGGCGGCGCGAGATCAGCGGCCCGATCTCGTTTTCGGTGTCGTCGGGCTGGTTGTATTTGATGGTCGAGACGGCAGATGAGAGATCGGCGACGAGCTTGTCGTAGATCTTCTTGCCGGCATAGATGCGGCAGGCGGCTGTACAATCCTGCCCGGCATTGTAGTAGCCGAAAGCGCGCAGGCCGTTGACCACGGCGCCGAGGTCGGCATCGTCGAAAACGATGACCGGCGCCTTGCCGCCGAGTTCCAGATGCGTGCGCTTGACCGACTTGGCGGCGGCCTGCAGCACCTTCTTGCCCGTGGCGACGTCGCCGGTGATCGAAATCATGTTGACCTTGGCGTGATTGATCAGCGTGTTGCCGACGCTGTCGCCGCGGCCGAGCACGACATTGACGACGCCCTCGGGCAGCACCTCGGCCAGGATCCTGGCCAGCTTCAGCGCCGTCAGCGGCGTCTGCTCCGACGGCTTGAAGACGACGGTGTTGCCGCCGGCAATGGCCGGCGCCAGCTTCCAGGCCATCATCATCAGTGGATAGTTCCACGGCGCGATGGAAGCGACGATGCCGATCGGGTCGCGCCGCACCATCGAGGTGTGGCCGGGCAGATATTCGCCGGCGACCACGCCCGGCATCGAACGTACCGCGCCGGCAAAGAAGCGGTAGCAGTCGACGATCGCCGGGATTTCGTCATTGAGCACCGCGTTGATCGGCTTGCCGCAATTCAGCGCCTCGAGCGCCGCGAACTCCCGCGCGTTGGCCTCGATGCGGTCGGCGATCTTGAGGAGATAGCCGGAGCGCTGCGCCGGCGTTGTGCGTGACCACAAGACGAATGCTCGCCCGGCGGCAGTAACAGCCGCCTCGATCTGCGCCTGGCTGGCTTCAGGCAGGTTGAGAATGGTCGCCCCGGTCTTTGGATTCAGAATCGGCTCCTCGGTCTCGGTGCCGTTCTCGAACTTCGAGCCGATCAGCATCTGGGTGTCCATGCGGGTTCTCCTTGGTCAGGAGCGAGTAGCGAATAGCGAGTAGCGAACAGGGCTGGTCGTGCAATCTCCCTATTCGCTATTCGCTACTCCCTATTCGCTGTTCTTCATTTGCCCGAACCGGCGATCTGGTCGCCGTCGCGGGTCAGGTAATAGGCGGCAAGGATGGGCAGCAGCGTCACCAGCACCACGACCATGGCGACGACATTGGTGACCGGACGCTGGCGTGGGCGGATCAGCTCTTCCAGCATCCAGATCGGCACGGTCTGCTGCTGGCCGGCGGTGAAGGTGGTGACGATGACCTCGTCGAAGGAGAGCGCGAAGGCGAGCATCCCCCCGGCAAGCAGAGCGGTGGCGATGTTGGGCAGCACGACGTGCCGGAAGGTCTGGAAGCCGTCGGCGCCGAGATCCATCGAGGCCTCGATCATTGAGCCGGAAGTGCGGCGGAAACGGGCGACCGCATTGTTGTAGACGACGACAACGCAGAAGGTGGCGTGGCCGAGCACGATCGTCCAGAACGAGAACGGGATGTCGGCTAGCGAGAAGGCCGAGCGCAACGCGATGCCGGTGATGATGCCGGGCAGTGCGATCGGCAGGATGACGAGCAGCGAGATCGTCTCGCGGCCGAAGAATTTCGTCCGTGACACGGCGGCGGCGCACAGCGTGCCCAGTATCAAGGCAATCGCGGTCGAGATGGCGGCGACACGGACCGAAAGCGACAGCGCCTGCCAGACATCCGGCCGGTTCCAGGTGGCGGCGAACCATTGTGTGGTCAGCCCCGGCGGCGGCCAGACGAAGCTCTTCTCTTCCGTGGTGAAGGCATAGACGAAGATCAGCAGGATCGGCAGGTGCAGGAAGAGCAGGCCGCAAGCGGCTGCGATCTTGAGGCCGAGCGGGGCGGATTGCGAACCGTCAGAGCGCATCGAAGGCCCCCATGCGCTTGGCGCCCCAGAGATAGAAACCCATGATGACGATGGGCACGACGGTGAAGGCGGCGGCGAGCGGGATGTTGCCGGCTGTGCCCTGCTGCGAATAGACGGCCTGGCCGATAAACAGCCGCGACGTGCCGATGATCTGCGGGATGATGTAGTCGCCCAGCGTCAGCGAGAAGGTGAAGATCGAGCCGGCGACGATGCCGGGCAGCGCCAGCGGGAACAGCACGTTGCGGAAGGTCTGGCCCGGCGACGCCCCGAGATCGGAGGACGCCTCGACCAGATTGCCGGGCACGCGCTCCAATGCCGCCTGCACCGGCAGGATCATGAACGGCAGCCAGACATAGACGAAGGCGATGAAGGTTCCGGTGGCGGAGACCGACAGGGAATTGCCGCCGACGACCGGCAGCGACAGCCAGCCGTCGAGCATCCAAAGCAGATGCAATTTGGCCAGCAGCCAGGTCAGAATGCCTTCCTTGGCGAGGATCAACTTCCAAGCGTAGATCTTGACGAGGTAGCTCGACCACAGCGGCAGCATGATTCCGAGATAAAACAGCGCCTTCCACCGGCCCCGGGCATAGCGCGCCGCATAATAGGCGATCGGGAAGGCGATGGCGGCGGAGGCCAGCGTGACCAGCACCGCCATCGTCACCGTGCGCAGGATGATGTCGAGATTGGCGGGCTGGAACAGGTCGCCATAGGTCTTCAGCGTGAACTCATGGTTGATGAGGCCGGAAAATTCGTCGATCGAGAAGAAACTCTGTGCCAAGAGCGCGAACAGCGAACCGATATAGACGACGCCGAGCCACAGCACCGGCGGCGCCAACATGAGGAACAGCAGCAGTTGCGGCTTGCGCCAGAACAGGTCGGACAGCGCACCGCGCACGCCGCCGCTGCCGGGCAGGATGGCGGGGGCGGAGGTTGAGTTGAGCGCGGCGATGGTCATGGGGAGACCGCGTGCTGAAGGAACCCTGAGAAGCCGGGTTCCTTCACACCCCCCTCTGTCCTGCCGGACATCTCCCCCTCAAGGGGGGAGATCAGCAGTTTCGCTGCCTCGCCAAATCCCCAACGTTGAAGATTGGCGAAACCGGGAGGAACAGCCAATCTCCCCGCTTGAGGGGGAGATGTCCGGCAGGACAGAGGGGGGTGCTTGGCGCAAACCTCAATCATGCCGGCTCGTCCATCAAATGCAAATGCTCGCGGTTGAACGTCAGCACCACCGCTTCGCCTTCCGCCGGCAGCTTTGTCCCGGCCGGCACGATGGCGTGCAGCCTCAAGCCGTCGGCGTCGAGCGCCAGCCTGGTCGTGGCGCCGAGATAGTTGGTTCCGACCAGGCGCGCGGCAACCCCTTCGCCTTTCGCAATGCTGCCGATGCGGATCGATTCGGGGCGCAAGCTGCCCCAGCGGTCCTGGCCGGAATAACGCTGGACGAAATCCGGCGGCAACACATTGGAGGAGCCGACGAAATCGGCGACGAAGCGGGTCTTCGGCCGCTGGTAGATGTCTTCCGGCGTGCCGATCTGCATGATCTTGCCGTCATTGAAGACGGCGACGCGGTCGGCCATCGACAGCGCTTCGCCCTGGTCGTGGGTGACGAAGACGAAGGTGATGCCGAGCGCCTTCTGCAGCGACTTCAGCTCTTCCTGCATGTTCTCGCGCAGTTTGAGATCGAGCGCGCCGAGCGGCTCGTCGAGCAGAAGCACCTTGGGCTGGTTGACCAGCGCACGGGCCAGCGCCACGCGCTGGCGCTGGCCGCCGGAGAGCTGGCCGGGACGGCGGGCGCCATAGCCGGGAAGCCGCACCAGTGACAATGCCTCTTCCGCCGCCTTCTGCCGCTGCGGCTTGGCGATGCCCTTGACCATCAGCCCGTAGGCGACATTGTCCAGCACGTTCAAATGCGGGAACAGCGCGTAGTCCTGGAACACCGTGTTGACGTTGCGGCGATAGGGCGGCACGCCCTCGGCGCGGTCGCCGAAGATCGAGATCGAGCCCGAGGTCGGCTGCTCGAAGCCGGCGATGAGGCGCAGGCAGGTCGTCTTGCCGGACCCCGACGGACCGAGCATGGCGAAGAACTCGCCCGGCACGATATCGAGATCGACCGCATCGACGGCGCGCACGCTGCCGAAATGGCGAGAGACTTTCTGGAAGGAAACGGCCGATGTCATGGGCTGTCCGTCTGTTGCCGGTTTGTGTTCGTCGAAATAGCTCTTGCCGCCACCAATCAGGCCAGCGGGCACGGCACTTCACCTCCCCCTCGATGGGGGAGGTCGCGGCGAAGCCGCGGGTGGGGTGACTAGCACCGGACGTCAGCGTTGCCCCCCCGACGCTGCGCGTCGACCCTCCCCACAAGGGGGAGGGTTAAGGGAGCTCACCGCCCGCCGATGACGCCGATATAGTCGGACACCCAGCGGTAGTAGGGCACGCAGTGGTCGTTCTGGGTGGCGCACTTCGAGACCGGCGTCTTCCAGAACTTGATCTTGTCGAAGTTCTCGTAGCCGTTGGTCTTGCAGCCTTCCTCGCCGAGCAGCTCGTTGCCCTTGCAGGCAGCGGGCACCACGGGGAGCGAGCCGAACCAGGCCGAGACATCGCCTTGCACCTTGGGCGACAGCGAATGCTCAAGCCACATATAGGCGCAGTTGGGATGCGCGGCGTCGGCCTCCATCATGGTGGTGTCGGCCCAGCCGGTGACGCCTTCTTCCGGCACGGTCGAGGCGACCGGCTTCTTGGCGGCAACCAGCGTGTTGACCTGGTAAGGCCACGAACCGGAAGCGACGACGCCTTCGTTCTGGAAGTCGTCGACCTGGATGGCGGCGTCATGCCAGTAGCGGCCGACCAGCGTCCGCTGAACACGCAGCAGCTCGAGCGCTGCCTTGTACTGGTCTTCGTTCAGTTCGTACGGGTCCTTGATGCCGAGTTCCGGCTTGTGGAACATCAAATAGTTGGCGGCGTCGGCGATGTGGATCGGGCCGTCATAGGCCTGGACGCGGCCCTTGTTGGACTTGCCGTCCGGCAGGTTCATTTCCTCGAAGACGACGTTCCAGCTCTTGGGCGCTTCCTTGAAGACATCGGTGTTGTACATCAGGATGTTCGGGCCCCACTGATAGGGAACGCCGTAATGCACCTTGTCGACGGTGAACCAGGGCGCATCCTTCAGACGGTCGTCTACCGCCTTCCAGCTCGGGATGAGATCGGTGTTGATCGGCTGCACGCGCTTGCCGGCAACGAGGCGCAGCGATGCGTCACCCGAAGCGGTGACTAGATCGAACCCACCCTCATTCATCAGCGAGACCATCTCGTCGGAGGTGTTCGCGGTCTTGACGTTGACCTTGCAGCCGCTCTCCTTCTCGAAGGAGGTCACCCAGTCATAGCCCTTGTCGGTTTCGCCGCGCTCGATGTACCCCGGCCAGGCAACGATGCTGACCTCCCCTTCGCCCTTGCCAAGTTCCTTGACCTGGGCGACGGCCTGACCGGAAAAGGTCAGCGCGACCGTCAAGGCGGTGCACGTCTTCAGGAATGAATTCATCGTCAATCTCCCATTTTGGCGCCTGACTGCGAAGCGAGTCGCCGCCGCGGTCAGCCGCAGGCTGAAAAGCGTCAGTTCATTCGATGGCACGTTGCCGCTCTGATGGCGGCTTTCGTCCCTGACATGAAAAGTGCTCGGAAAATTCCGGTTTCGCAAATTCATTTATCAGAAACGCGATATCGGTTTTTCCGATAGATAACCACGCAACCCTATCAACGCTGCTGGCGTACCATACGCTGCGACTGGGCAAGGCCGATGAAGTCGCGCGACGCCTGCGGCAGACCGGAGCCGCGGCGCCAGACCATGCCGACCTGGACGACCGGCAGGGAACCCGAAATGTCGCGCGATTCGATGCGGTCGCCTTCCAGCGACCACGGCCGGTAGACTAGGTCGGGCAGCAACGCCACGCCCGCACCTGTGGCGACGAGGCTGCGAACGGCTTCGACCGAGCGGGTGCGAAAGGCGACATGCGGCCTGGCGCCGATCGCCGCCAGAAGCTTGCCGGTGTTCTCCTCGATCTCGTCGACGGTCAGCATGATCAGCGGCTCGCCGGCAATGTCGCCTATGCCGATAATGTCGGCGCTGGCCAGCTTGTGGCCGAGCGGGACCCACAGCCGGTAGGCCGAGACCTCGAGGATTTCCGACTGCAGCGCGGTGCGGTCGCGCAAATTGGAGGTGACCATGACGGCAATGTCGAGCTTGCCGCCGATCAGCAGATGTTCGAGATAGTCGCCATTGTCCTCGATGGCCGAGACATCGACGCCGGGATAGGCGCGGCGGTAGCGCGCCAGCAGATCGGACAGCACATAGCCCGCGACCAGCGAGGTGACGCCGAGCTGCAGCCGCCCGCCGGCCACCACCTGGTCGTCGGAAAAAGCGCGGCGCGCGTCGGAGACGTCGGCCAGGATCTTGGTCGCATGGCGCAGGAACTGGTGGCCTTTGTGGGTAATGTTGAGGCCACGCGGATGGCGCTCGAACAATTCGACGCCGAGATCGCTCTCCAGCTCCTTGATCGCCTCGGTGACCGAGGATTGCGAGATGGAGAGGTTTTGTGCGGCGCCCGACACCGTGCCTTGCTCGGCGACGGCAATGAAGAACTGCAGCTGGCGGATGGTGAAAGCCATGGCCGGACTAAACACCGGCGCGCCGGGGAAGGAAAGCCGAAGGCGGAGCTTATACCCATACGGCTTGAGGCGCCTCCTGGTCAGCCGAACCTGAGGCGCCGCCGGCAGGCTGAACCGTAGCGCAGCGCGAGCATGAACGCCGTCTCCAGCGCCATGACGATGACGATGATGCGAAAGCCGATGGCATAGGAATCCCGGCCGCTGCCGCGCATAAGGTAGCCGGTGACGAGGAAGCCGGTGTTCCATAGCGTGGCGCCGAGCAGCGTCGCCGCCGCGAAGGGCAAGAGTGGAAGACGGAGCGCGCCGGCCGCGATCGGCAGATAGTTGCGAACCGTCGGGATGAACTGCGCCAGCAAGGAGACCCGGACATGATGGCGGCGATAGGCCTGACCAAGCTTGCTGTAGGTCGCATAGCGCAAGCAGACATATTTGCCGAAACGCTGGACCAGCCTGTCGGCACGATCCAAGCCAATCCGACGACCCAAACTATACCAGACAAGGCAGCCTGTGATGGCGGACAGCGTCGTTACCAGAAGCAGGATCGCCAGCGCCGGGAGATCGGGGGCTGCCGTCATGCCGAGGAACAGCAGCAGCACATGCGAGGGCGGCAGCGGCAGGATCTTTTCTGTGAAGGCGAGGCAGGCGACGCCGAGCAGGCCGAAGCCCAGGATCGCCGACAGTGGATCAGTCATGCGAAGCGCCAGTCATAGGTTTTGAGGTTCTTGATCCTGGACACCTTATACACCGTCATACACCGTCGCCGGCGGAAAGTTGCGGAATGTCCGGCCAAGCCGGGTCGGCTTCCAGGTCGGAGCGCGCAAGCGTCCAGGCCATGAGGAAAGACAAGGCATCGTTTGCAGCATGGTGGCCTCATTGCTGATGCGGGCGATTCGCCCGGCCCGCATTTCGACGAGGCGCTGTTTGCGGCTGCCAAGTTGCATGGACATTGCGAAGAGCGGGATGATTGAAAAACAATTTTTCACCAGAACGACATCTTACGCGGCCGGCAACGCGGCGCGCATGATGCACAACATCGCCTTCGTGGTATCGGGTGGCGGCATGGCCGGGATCGCGGCGCGCCAGTCGCTGGTGTTTGGCTAGGCCGCAGCAATGCTAAGGCGCGCTCCAGCCTCGGCAAGTGCCGAGGCAATGTCGCGCGGCGGCGGCTGGTCGGTGGCGAGTTCGGAAAAACCGTCGAAGCCGCAGACCTGGACCAGACCCTGGCGACCGAACTTGGTGTGGTCGGTGATGACCAGCGAGCGCTGGCCGCGCGACAGCACCATGCGGGCGAACTCCGCCTCTTCCAGATCGTAGTCGGCAAGGCCTGCGGCGGCATCGACGGCGCCGATCGAAATCACCGCATGGCTGACCGAGAAGCGGCTGACGAAATCGATCGCCGAGGCGCCGAAGGCGGCTCCGGAATCGCTGCGCAATTCGCCGCCGGCCATATAGACCTTGTTGCCGTTGACGGTGGCCAGCGTGCGGGCGATATCGGACGAGTTGGTGACGACCGTCAGCCGCCGGTGGCCGAGCAGTTCGCGGGCCAGGAACGAGGTCGTGGTGCCGGTGTCCAGCATGACCGATTCACCGTCGCGAATGGTGGCAGCGACCATGCGGGCGATCAGCCGCTTGGCCTCGGCATTGTCGCGCATGCGCCGCTCGAAGGGCGCTTCGCCGGCCATCGACGGCAGGCCGATGGCGCCATGCATCTTGAGCACCGAGCCATTGCCGGTCAGTGGCTTGACATCCCGGCGCACCGTTTCAAGCGAAACCCCCAGCCGGTCGGCGAGGCTGGCAATGGTGACGGTGCCCTCTTCCTTGAGGAGGCGGAGGATTTCGCCATGCCGTTTCGAATGGATCATCTGGCTTCCTCAGTTTGCGGCCTGCCCGGTTTTAGGGCAATGCCGCCGTTTTTAAAGGAATTGCTCGTGGTTTCGGGCAAAACACCCAAAAAAAGTCGCAACATTTCATTGACAGTTAGGCAGCACTGGCGTGACATTGACGGCGTGACAGCTTCGGAACTGCCACGGGAGGGTGATGGCAGAGCCGCAATTCACGGACCGGACCGTCTGGCCAGACCGTCTGGGTTTGAACTGGCACAAAAGTTTCTCAAATCCGCGGGGGCGGAGACCGGGTATCAAAACCTGGCCAGAGGGGCTCGTCGGTGCGGCGCGGGATAGGAGTTCCTGCGTCCCGCACCGACGAGATTTTTTGCGTTTCCCAACGCTCGTTGCGCGGCCCATGGCGCCTGGGAAAGCTCCGCAAAAGTCAGGGATGGTCCCGTGACTGCTGAAGACCGCATCCGGGCCTTGCCCTGCTGGAACGGCAACATCGACATTGCGCCGCTGCCGGGCGGCCTCAGCAACGCCAATTATCTGGTCAAGGACGCAGCCGGGCGGCATGTCGTGCGCTTCGGCCAGGACTATCCATTTCACCACGTCTTTCGCGACCGCGAGGTGATGACGGCCCGGGCGGCGCACGCCGCAGGCTTCGCGCCGGCGGTCCGCCATTCCGAACCCGGCATCATGGTCACGGAATTCCTCGGCGCGAAAACCTATGTCGCCGAGGATGTGCGCGCCAATATCGGCCGCGTCGCAGCGCTTATGCGCGGGTTCCATCGCGAGATGCCCAATCACATCTCCGGCGCCGGCTTCATGTTCTGGGTCTTCCATGTCATCCGCGACTATGCGCGAACGCTGAGCGAAGGCGGCAGCCGCAAGCGCGACGAGCTGCCCAGGCTGCTGGCTCTGGCCGACGAGTTGGAGCGGGCGCAGAAGCTGCTGCCGATCGTATTCGGCCACAACGATCTTCTGCCGGCAAATATCCTCGACGATGGCGACAGGTTGTGGCTCATCGATTTCGAATATGCCGGTTTCAACACCGCGATGTTCGATCTTGCCGGCGTTGCCTCCAACGCCGAGATGAGCGACGCGGAGTCCTTCACTTTCCTCACGGCGTATTTCATGCGCGAGCCGGATGAGGCGATCCGCCGCTCGCACGCCGCCATGCAATGCGCCTCGCTGCTGCGCGAGGCGATGTGGAGCATGGTTTCCGAACTTTACCTCGACGCGCCGGGCATCGACTACGTCGCCTACACCGCAGAGAACCTGACGCGGCTTGACGCGGCGCTGGACAATTACCGCACGAAGTACGGGACCCAGTCATGACATTGCCCACACATGCCGGCATCGTCGTCATCGGCGGCGGCATTATCGGCTGTTCGACGGCCTATCACCTGGCGCGCGACCACAAGGCCGATGTCGTGCTGCTGGAACAGGGCAAGCTGACCTCGGGCTCGACCTGGCATGCGGCCGGGCTGGTCGGCCAGTTGCGCTCGTCGGCCTCGATCACCCGCGTGCTCAAATATTCGGTCGAGCTCTACAAGGGACTGGAGACTGAGACCGGGCTCGCTACCGGCTGGAAGATGACCGGGTGCCTCAGGCTTGCGACCAATGCCGACCGCTGGACCGAATATAAACGGCTGGCGACGACGGCCAGGAGCTTCGGCATGGACATGCAGTTGCTGTCGCCGGGGGAGGTCAAAAAGATGTGGCCGCTGCTGGAGACCAGCGACCTGGTCGGCGCCTCCTGGCTGCCGACCGATGGGCAGGCCAGCCCCTCCGACATCACGCAGTCGCTGGCCAAGGGCGCGCGCATGCATGGCGCGAAGCTGTTCGAGGATGTCCGCGTCACCGGATTTGACATGATGGACGGGCACATCACCGCGGTGAAGACCAACAAGGGCGACATTGCTTGCGACAAGGTGGTGAACTGTGCCGGGCAATGGGCGCGCCAGGTCGGCGCGATGGCCGGCATTTCCGTACCGCTGCAACCCGTCAAGCACCAGTACATCATCACCGAGAAGGTCGACGGGCTGGCGACCGACGCGCCGACAATCCGCGATCCCGACCGCCGCACCTATTTCAAGGAAGAGGTCGGCGGGCTGGTGATGGGCGGCTATGAGCCGAACCCGCAGGCCTGGGCGACCGGCCTGCCCGGCGGCGATGTCCCCGATGACTGGGAGTTCCGCCTGTTCGACGACGACTACGATCATTTCGAACAGCATATGAGCCAGGCGATCGCGCGCGTGCCGGCGCTGGAGACGGTCGGCGTCAAGCAGATGATCAACGGGCCGGAGAGTTTTACGCCGGACGGCAATTTCATCCTCGGTGTCGCGCCCGAATGCGCCAACATGTTCGTCGGCGCCGGCTTCAACGCCTTCGGCATCGCTTCCGGCGGCGGCGCCGGCTGGGTGCTGGCGCAATGGGTTGTCGATGGTGAAGCGCCGCTCGACCTTTGGGTGGTCGACATCAGGCGCTTTTCCAATTTGCACCGCGACCGGCAATGGGTCAGCGATCGCACGCTGGAAGCCTATGGCAAGCATTACACGATCGGCTTTCCGCATGAGGAGTACGTCTCGGGCCGGCCGCGCATCGTCTCGCCGCTCTACGAGCGGCTGAAAGCGCACCGCGCGGTGTTCGGCTCCAAGCTCGGCTGGGAACGGCCGAACTGGTTCGCGCCGCAGGGCGCCACATCCGAAGACATTTATTCCATGGGCCGGCAGAACTGGTTTGGCCCGGTCGGCGAGGAGCATCGCCATGTGCGCGAGAAAGTCGGCATCTTCGACCAGTCGTCCTTCGCCAAATACGAAATGAAGGGTTCGGATGCGGCTAAGGCGCTGGACTGGATCTGCGCCAACGATGTCGCCAAGCCGGTGGGACGGCTGACCTACACGCAGCTTCTCAACACGCGCGGCGGCATCGAGGCCGATTTGACGGTGGCCAGGCTCGCCGAAGACAAATTCTACATCGTGACCGGCACCGGCTTCCGCACGCATGATCTCCCCTGGATCGGCGACCATGTCGGCAAGGGTCTCGACGTGACGCTGAAAGATGTCACTGAGGATTTCGGCACGCTGTCACTGATGGGACCGCGGGCCCGCGACGTTCTGGCTGCCGTGACCGATGCCGATGTCTCGAACGCCGCCTTCCCGTTCGGCCATATCCGCGAGATCACGACTGCCGGCCATACGGTTCGGGCGTTGCGCGTCACCTATGTCGGCGAGCTTGGTTGGGAATTGCATGTGCCGATCGCCGCCACCGGCGAGATTTTCGACACGCTGATGGCGGCAGGCAAGCCGCACGGCATCCGGCCGATCGGCTACCGGGCGCTGGAATCACTTCGGCTGGAGAAAGGCTACCGCGCCTGGGGCTCCGACATCACCCCCAACGACACGCCTCAGGAGGCCGGCCTCGGCTGGGCGGTGAAGCTGAGGAAGAACACCGATTTCGTCGGCCGGCGGGCGCTCGAAAAGATCAGCGGCGCCGACCTGAAGAAACGCTTTGCCGGCTTCACGGTCGACGATCCCGATATCGTGCTGGTCGGGCGCGAGACGATTTTGCGCAATGGCGAACCGGTCGGCTATCTCACCAGCGGCGGTTATGGCTACACGCTGGCTAAGAACATCGGCTATGGCTATGTCCGCAACGCCGATGGCGTCAGCGACGATTTTCTCAGCTCAGGGGACTATGAGCTGGTGGTCGCGATGGAACGGACGCCGGCCAACATTCATCTCGAACCGATGTACGATTCTTCGATGAGCAGGATCAAGGCGTAGACGAAACCTGGATTAGCTCACACGGAGTACAAGGCCGCGGCTGGGCACGGTGTCAGCCTCGCCCGGCATCGAAACATAAGGCGCAGTCTCCTCGGCACGAACGACCCTGACCTCAGCCTCGAGCGCAGCGATGCGATCGGCAAAGCCGGCGTTCCACAGCGTGTTCTTGATGGTCAGCACGATGACGCCACCGGGACGGCAGACGCGGATCAGTTCGTCCAGCCCCTCGGCGCCGACATGGCCGGAGGTGAAAACGCCGGCCGAGACGATGCCGGCATAGGCATTGTCGGCAAAGGGCAGTGGCCCGCCGAGCGCCAGGCAATGCAGCGCCGAATAGACGCCCTTTGCCGCCGCTTTAGACAGCATGCCTTGCGAAATATCGAGCGCTTCGACCTGGGGATAGCCGGTGATGGCCAGCCACTCGCCGATCAGCCCGGTGCCGGCGCCGGCGTCGAGAAGCGGTGCGGCGCCGCGCGGCAGATGGCGGGCCAGCAGGGCCAGGCAGATCGTCGGATGGCGGTAGCCGGCGGCCGACATGTCGGCATCGTAGGTTTCCGACCAACTGTCATAGATCGCGGCGACGTCCTCGGGCCGTTGCGCCGAATAGGCGGCGCCAAGCCCGCCATGATCCTTGTTGCCCGCCATGGCTGTTTCTCCGCCAGCTCGCTGCTCACCCTCGATCGGATGATAGCCAAACGGCGAAAACTGTGGAACCGTTGTCGGAAGAAATAACACGCCAGGGGCAACAGGCATGGGGACCGACGAGGCACGCGCAACACTTGCGGCAATTCCGGCATTGGCGGGCTATGACGGACCGCTTGAGCGGCTGGGCGGGATGACCAATCTCGTCTTTCGGGCCGGCGTTATCTGCCTGCGTATCCCCGGCAAAGGCACCGAGGAATATATCAACCGCGCCAATGAAGCGGTGGCGGCGCGTGAGGCGGCCAAAGCCGGCGTCAGCCCCGAAGTGCTGCATGTCGACCCCGAGACAGGCGTGCTGGCGAGCCGCTTCGTTGCCGGCGCCGTGACGATGTCGCCGGAAAAGTTCAAGCTGCGCGCCGGCAGCCCGGCCCGCGCCGGCGAAGCCTTCCGCAAGCTGCACACGTCCGGTGCGGTATTTCCGTTCCGCTTCGAGCTGTTTGCGATGATCGACGACTATCTCAAGGTCTTATCGACCAAGGAAGTCGCCTTGCCGCCGGGCTACCACGACGTGGTGCGCGAATCCGACACCGTGCGTGCGTCCCTTGCCGCGCATAGACTGCCGATTGCCGCCTGCCATTGCGATCCACTGTGCGAGAATTTTCTCGATACGGGCGAGCGGATGTGGATCGTCGACTGGGAATATTCGGGGATGAACGACCCGCTCTGGGACCTCGGCGACCTCTCGGTCGAAGGCCGGTTCGACACCGCGCAGGAGGAAGAGATGATGCGCGCCTATTTCGGCGGCGAGGCAAAACCGGCCGAGCGCGGCCGCGTCGTCACCTACAAGGCGATGTGCGACCTGTTGTGGACGCTCTGGGGCCTTATCCAGCTTGCCAACAACAACCCGGTCGAGGATTTCCGCGCCTATGCCGACGGCCGCTTCGCCCGTTGCAAGGCGCTGATGGAAACGCCTGAGTTTTCACGGCATCTGGCGGCGGTGCGCCAAGGTTAGGTCAATTCACGCCTTTCGGCACGTTCTCCGGCGGCACGACTGTTTCGACCACCTTCTGGCGGTGGAAGATGAACAGGCCGGCGAGCACGACGATGGCCGAGCCGATCAGGATGCGCGGTCCCGGCACGTCGCCGAAGAAGGCCAGGCCGAAGATCACCGCCCATAGAAGCAGGCTGTAGTGCAGCGGCGCCAGCGTCGAGGCAGGGGCCAGTTTCAGCGCCCTGGTAATCATCAGATGCGCGCTGCAGGAGACGATGCCGAGCAGGAGCATGGCGCCGAAATCGAGTGCCGAGGGCGTCTGCCAGGCGCCTATGGTCATCACGCCGCCGACCAGCAGCGTGCCGATAGTCTGCCAGGTGACCAGCGTTGTGTCGCTGGTGCCGCGCAGGCGGCGGCTGAGGATGATGGCAAAGGCGAAGGCGATGCTGCCGACCAGCGCGAACAGCGAGGACTGCGAAAACGCCGCCGAAGAGGGTTTCAAGATGATCAGCACGCCGCAGAAGCCGACCAGGATGGCGGCCCAGCGGCGCCAGCCGACCTTTTCGCCGAGCAGGAAATGCGACAGCGCCGCCACATAGATCGGCCCGGCCATGTAGAAGCTCATCACGTCGGCAAGCGGAAGATAGACGACGGCGGCATAGAACAGCGCCGTGTCCGCCGTGGTCGCCAGCACGCGCAGAATCTGGAGGACCGGCCGCTCCATCCGGAACAGTCTGCGGGCGCCCTGGTTGGCGATCATCGGGCCGAGCACGATGAAGGCCCCGATCGATCGGATCAGCACCACCTGCCCCACCGAGAAGCTGGCGACCAGCCATTTGCCCATAGCGTCGTTCAGCGCGAACATGAAGTCGCCGGCCAGCATCAAAAGGATGCCGGCCAAAAGCACGTTCCTGATGGTAAAGGTGCGGACGAGCGACTGGGCCATGCGGCTCCCTAGCTGCAAGCGGCCGCTTTGACGAGGCAAATCGGTAAGACCAGCGGCGGAAATCGGCTGTTTCTACGCAGTTTTGTGCCGCCGGTTTACCTGTCCGGGACGGCCGGCGATCGACAGCCGTGTCTCCTGCTTCGTGCGCTCGGCCACCACCTTGCCCCTGGCGACGACGCACAGCCGTTCGGCACGTAACCTCAAGGCCTCGATCGGGTTGCCGGCATCGAGAATGACGAAGCTGGCGCGCTTGCCCACGGCAAGGCCGAGATGATCGAGGCCCATGATGGCGGCGTTGACATTGGTGACCATGTCGAAGCAGCGCGCCATGTCGGCAGGGCTCGACATCTGAGCGACGTGGAGGCCCATGAAGGCGACGTCGAGCATGTCGGCGGTGCCGAGCGAATACCAGGGGTCGAGAACGCAATCCTGGCCCCAGCCGACGCGGATGCCGAGCGCCTGCATCTCCTTCACCCGGGTCATGCCGCGGCGTTTGGGAAACGTGTCATGGCGGCCCTGCAGCATGATGTTGATCAACGGATTGGGGATCGCCGACACACCGGCCTCGGCAATCAGCGGCAGGAGCTTGGAGACGTAATAATTGTCCATCGAGTGCATGGAAGTCAGGTGCGAGCCGGCCACCTTGCCCTGAAGGCCAAGGCGGTGGGTCTCATAGGCAAGCTGCTCGATGTGGCGCGACAGCGGATCGTCGGTCTCGTCGCAATGCAGGTCGACCATCAGCCCGCGCTTCGACGCGATTTCGCACAATTCGGTCACCGAGCGCGTGCCGTCGGCCATGGTGCGTTCGAAATGCGGGATGCCGCCGACGATGTCGACGCCCATGTCGAGCGCGCGGATGGTGTTGTGGCGCGCCGTCGGCGAGCGATAAAACCCGTCCTGCGGGAAGGCGACCAATTGCAGGTCGATATAGGGCGCGACAATCTTCTTGACGTCGAGCAGCGCCTCGACCGCGAGCAACCTGTCATCGCAGACATCGACATGGGTACGGATGGCGAGCAGGCCCATCGAGACCGCCCAGTCGCAATAGGCGAGCGCCCGCTCGCGAACCGCGTCATGCGTCAGGAGCGGCTTCAGCTCGCCCCATAGCGAAATGCCCTCCAGCAGCGTACCCGAAGCGTTGATGCGTGGAATGCCGTAGGACAGCGTGGCATCCATATGGAAATGCGGATCGACGAAGGGCGGCGAGATCAGATTGCCACGGGCGTCGATCGACGTGCCGGCGCTGACATGCAGTTCGGGCTCGATGGCGACGATCGTCTCGCCGATGATGCCGAGGTCGGCGACGGTGCCGTCGGGCAGCGTTCCGCCGCGCACAACAAGGTCGAAATCCATCTGTCGTCATCTCCCCGCAGATCAATCGCCGCAATCGTGGCGCAAAAGACACCGTGCCGCAGCCGATTGTCTCCGCGACAGCGAAAGGTTCCATCCGGCCACAACTCGCTCTATAAGCCGCCTTTCGCCCTGGTGGCGAATCCGAAATTCGTCAGTCAGGCATGGGATCGGCCATTTGTTTCGCTTCTTCCGTTCGACGGAAAACCAGCGCCTTATCGCAAGGCTTTTGCGGGAATCCTTTCACGCGCATAGATTTGGCTACGCTGCGGCCATTCTGTCGATGCTGGTGGTGGCGGCAACGACAGCAGCCAGCGCCTATATGCTGCGCGAAATCACCAATGAATTCGTGGTTTACAAGCGGATTGGGCAGGTCAATCTGATCGCGGCGGCGACCGGAGCGATTTTCATTCTCAAGGGCTTCGCAAACTTCATCCAGGCCTACTTCATGAGCAGGGTCGGCAATGCCATCATCGCCGACCGGCAGCGCAAGATCTATGACAGCATTCTTGCGCAAGGCATCGAATTCTATCATTCGACCTCTTCGTCCGAACTGATTTCGCGCATGACGAACAATGCCCAGGCCGCGCGCAGCGTGCTCGACCAAATCGTCACGTCCTATGTTCGCGACCTGGTGACGCTGGCTGCGCTGGTGGGTGTGATGGTCTGGCAGCAGCCGGCGCTGTCCCTGATCTGTCTGGTGATCGGGCCGATCGCCATTTACGGCGTCAATCGTATCCTGAAGCGCGTCCGAAAAATTGCCTCGCAAGAATTCCGTTCGCTCGGCCAGATCGTGCAGGTGATGCAGGAAACGGCGATCGGCGTGCGCGTCGTCAAATCCTTCGGCCTCGAAGGCGCCATGCGCAAGCGCATGTACAAGGCCGTGTCGGACGTGGAGAGCCGCGCCAACAACATCGCCACGCTGGAGGCCGCCACCAGCCCGGTGATGGAAACACTTGCGGGGCTGGCCATCGCTGGCGCCGTTTTTGTCAGCGGCTTCCTGGTTCTGGGCGGCGGCGGTCAGATGCCGGGCAACATCATGGCGTTCATCGCGGCGCTGCTGTTGGCCTATGAGCCGGCCAAGCGCCTGGCCCGCGTACGCATCTCGCTTGAAACCGGCATTGTCGGCGTGCGCATGATGTTCCAGCTCGCCGACCGGCCGCTGACGCTGGCCGAAAAGCCGGATGCAAAGCCGCTGCGGGCCGGGCCGGGCGAGATCCATTTCGACAATGTCAGCTTCGCCTACCCCGAAAGCGCGCCGGTGTTCGAGGGACTGGACCTGACGCTTGCCGCAGGCAAGATGACGGCGCTGGTCGGACCCTCGGGCAGCGGCAAGTCGACCATCCTCAACCTGATCATGCGCATGTACGACCCGCAGGTCGGCAGGGTGATGTTCGACGGGCAGGACATTTCTTGTGCCACGCTCACCTCGGTCAGGGAAAAGATCGCCTATGTCAGCCAGGACACGTTCCTGTTTGCCGGCACGATCATGCACAACATCAGGCTCGGGCGCGAGGGCGCCACGGACGAGGAAGTAATGGCCGCCGCAAGGGCCGCCAATGCACATGACTTCATCAGCGCCCAGGCGAAAGGGTACGACACGGATGTCGGCGAGAATGGCGCGCTGCTGTCAGGCGGCCAGCGCCAGCGCATCTCGATCGCGCGCGCCATGCTGCGCAATGCCGAAATCCTGCTGCTCGACGAGGCGACCAGCGCGCTCGACGCCGAATCCGAGGCGCTTTTCCGCGACGCGCTGCAGCAGCTGACGGTCGGGCGCACCACCATCGTCATTGCCCACCGCCTGTCGACCGTGCACCAGGCCGACACGATCGTGGTGCTGGAGGCCGGCAAGGTGGTGGAAAGCGGCGCGCATCGCACGCTGCTCAACCAGGGCGGGCTGTATCAGAAGCTTTACGAATATCAGCTGATGCCGTGAGCTTTACCCTCCCCCTTGTGGGGAGGGTCGCTGCGCAGCAGCGGGGTGGGGGTCGGCGCCGCACCCCTCACTCCGGTACGTGCCGCACCGCGCCCTTGTCGGCGCTGGTGGCGAAGGCGGCGTAAGCGCGCAGCGCGGTCGTCACCTTGCGCTTGCGCTTTTCCTCGGGCTTCCAGGCCATGGCGCCCTTCGCCTCCATGGCCGCGCGGCGCGCGTCGAGTTCAGCGTCGCTGACAGCAAGCCGGATCGTGCGGTTGGGGATGTCGATCTCGATCGTATCGCCTTCCTGCACCAGTCCGATCGTGCCGCCTTCCGCTGCTTCGGGCGAGGCATGGCCGATCGACAGGCCTGATGTGCCGCCGGAGAAGCGGCCGTCGGTGACCAGCGCGCAGGCCTTGCCGAGGCCTTTCGACTTTAGATAGCTCGTGGGGTAGAGCATTTCCTGCATGCCGGGACCGCCGCGCGGTCCTTCATAGCGGATGACGACGACATCGCCGGCCTTGATTTCGTTGGACAGGATCGCCTTCACGGAAGCGTCCTGGCTTTCGAACACGCGGGCCGGGCCGGTGAACTTCAGGATCGACTCGTCAACGCCGGCCGTCTTCACGATGCAGCCGTCGAGCGCCAGATTGCCTTTCAGCACGGCAAGGCCGCCGTCTTTCGAGAACGGCGTCTCGGCTGAGCGGATGACGCCCTTCTCGCGGTCGAGGTCGAGCTCGTCCCAGCGGCGGTCCTGGCTGAAGGCGACCTGTGTCGGCACGCCACCCGGAGCGGCGAGAAAGAAGTCGCGGACGCTCTGGCTCGAGGTGCGGGAGATGTCCCAATGGTCAAGCGCTTCGCCCAGGCTTGCCGTATGCACCGTGGGCAGGTTGCGGTTGAGCAGCCCGGCATTGTCGAGCTGGCCGAGGATCGCCATGATGCCGCCGGCGCGGTGGACGTCTTCCATATGCACGTCGGACTTGGCCGGTGCGACCTTGCACAGCACCGGAACGCGGCGTGACAGCCGGTCGATGTCTTCCATGGTGAAATCGACCTCGCCCTCATGGGCGGCGGCCAGGATATGCAGCACGGTGTTGGTCGAGCCGCCCATGGCGATATCGAGCGTCATGGCGTTCTCGAAGGCGCCTTTGGAGGCGATGCTGCGCGGCAGTGCCGACTCATCATCCTGCTCGTAGTAGCGCTGGGCGAGATCGACGATGAGATGGCCGGCCTCGACGAACAGCCGCTTGCGGTCGGCGTGGGTTGCGAGGGTCGAGCCATTGCCGGGTAGCGACAGGCCGAGCGCCTCGGTCAGGCAATTCATCGAATTGGCGGTGAACATGCCGGAGCACGAGCCGCAGGTCGGGCAGGCCGAGCGTTCGATGACCTTGACGTCCTCGTCGGAGATCTTGTCGTCGGCGGCGGCAACCATGGCGTCGACCAGGTCGAGCGCTTGTGTCTTGCCGGCGAGCACCACCTTGCCGGCTTCCATCGGCCCCCCGGAGACGAAGACGCTTGGGATATTGAGGCGCAAGGAGGCCATCAGCATGCCGGGCGTGATCTTGTCGCAATTGGAGATGCAGACCATGGCATCGGCGCAATGCGCGTTGACCATATATTCGACCGAGTCCGCGATCAGCTCGCGCGACGGCAGCGAATAGAGCATGCCGTCATGGCCCATGGCGATGCCGTCATCGACGGCGATGGTGTTGAATTCCTTGGCGACACCGCCGGCCTTCTCGATCTCGCGCGCCACCAGCTGGCCAAGGTCCTTGAGATGGACATGACCCGGCACGAACTGGGTGAAGGAATTGACCACCGCGATGATCGGCTTGCCGAAATCCGAGTCCTTCATGCCGGTGGCGCGCCACAGGCCGCGGGCGCCGGCCATGTTGCGGCCGTGGGTGGTAGTGCGGGAGCGATAGGCAGGCATGAATGTTCCTTGGCTGGTTGGCTGCGCTCAACGCGGAGCGTGGCGGCGCTTAATTTGGACCGCGGGGTTTATAGACCGGCAAGTATGGTCTGGCCACATTTTTGCAATGCGCCAGAGTCTCGCTGAAATCAGGGTTTCGAAAAAGATTGCCGGCCAGTGTCGGATCGCTAGCCCGGCATCCGTCCTTGGGACGACGGCAAGGGAATGGCACCATTTCTATAAGTCAGCCGCTTCACCTGTAACCGCAACCAAACACCCGAGGAGCATGACATGCAAAAGATCACCACCTGCCTGTGGTTCGATGGCCAGGCCGAAGAGGCGATGAATTTCTACGTTTCCATCTTCAAGAACTCGAAGGTACTGAGCGTGCTGCGTTGGCCCGAAGGCCATACCGATGCCGGCAAGGCGCTGGTAACCACGTTCGAACTCGACGGCGTGCAGTTCCAGGCGCTGAACGGCGGACCGCAATTCAAGTTCAACGAGGCGATGTCACAGTCGATCGACTGCAAGACGCAGGAAGAGGTCGACTATTTCTGGGACAAGCTCATCGAAGGCGGCGGCGAACCGTCGCAATGCAGCTGGCTGAAGGACAAGTTCGGCGTCTCCTGGCAAGTCGTGCCGGAGCAACTGCCGCGCCTGCTTCTGGATCCGGACCGGGCCAAGGCCGGGCGGGTGATGTCGGCGATGATGCAGATGAGCAAGATCGATATTGCCAAGATCGAGGAAGCTGCGAAGGGGTGAGAAGCGGCCGCGTAGCGGACGAAAAGCCAATTGCTTTGCTTTTCGAGCTTCGAACGCCCTGAGCCACGCGAACGGCCGGCGCGCCTTGGAGCCAATTGACCCTTCAAGGTCGGCGCTGCCCCTCATCCGCCCTCGGGCACCTTCTCCGCGTAAGCGGGCAGAAGGAAAAGGGGCGCCTTACGCCGCCTTGTCGCGGACCTGGTAGTCCTTGATGGTGGCGAAGCGGATCGCCCTCCAGCGTTCGGCTTCGTAGTTCAGCGAGAAGGCGTTCTGGGCCAGAAACACCGGGTCGTTGTCGAGATCGCGGGCGATGTCGCCGCGATGCGCCTCAATGAAGCGAAGCGTTTCGGCCTTGTCGTCGGCAGAGATCCAGCGGCAGACCGAGAAGCGCGACATTTCGAATTCGACCGGCAGCGTGTATTCGAAATTCAGCCTTTCCTTCAAGACGTCGAGCTGCAGCGCGCCGACAACGCCGACGATGGCCGGCGAGCCGTCTTCCGGCGAAAACAGCTGCACGACGCCTTCCTCGGCCATCTGGTGCAGCGCTTCCTTGAGTTTTTTCGCCTTCATCGCGTCGCCGAGGCGCACACGGCGCAGGATTTCCGGCGCGAAGTTGGGTACGCCGCGGAACAGTATCTCCTCGCCTTCGGTCAGCGTATCGCCGATACGCAGCGTGCCGTGGTTGGGAATGCCGACGACATCGCCGGCAAACGCTTCGTCGGCGGTGACGCGGGTGCGGGCAAAGAAGAACTGCGGCGCCGACAGGCTCATCGGCTTGCCGGTGCGCACCAGCTTGGCCTTCATGCCGCGCTCGAGCTTGCCCGAACAGACGCGCACGAAGGCGATGCGGTCGCGATGGTTGGGGTCCATATTGGCCTGGATCTTGAACACGAAGGACGTCATCTTCTCCTCCGTCGCCTCGACCTTGCGGGTGTCTGCGTCCTGCGCACGCGGCGGCGGGCCGAAGGCGCCGAGCGCCTCGATCAGGTCGCGCACGCCGTAATTGCGCAGCGCCGAGCCGAAATAGACCGGTGTCAGATGGCCTTCGCGGAAGGCGTCGATGTCGAGCGGGCGGCAAGCTTCGCGCGCGAGCTCCAGCTCCTCGATGAAGGCCTCGCGCTCGTTTTCCGGCAGCAGGCCGGCGACGCGGTTGGAGTCGGGGCCGTTGACCGGCGTGCGGTCTTTCTCGGCATCGCCCCTGCGCACAGCGTTGAGCGCCAGGTGGTAGGTGCCGGCAAAAGTCTTGCCGCGGCCGATCGGCCAGGTGATGGGCGCAGTGTCCAGCGCCAACTTCTGCTCGATCTCGTCGAGAATTTCGAACGGGTCGCGGCTTTCGCGGTCCATCTTGTTGATGAAGGTGATGATCGGGATGTCGCGCAGCCGGCAGACTTCGAACAGTTTCAGCGTGCGCGGCTCGATACCCTTGGCGGCGTCGATGACCATGACGGCGCTATCGACCGCCGACAGGGTGCGGTAGGTGTCGTCGGCAAAATCCTCGTGGCCGGGCGTATCGAGCAGGTTGAAGACATTGTCCTCATATTCGAAGGTCATCACCGAGGTGACGACCGAAATGCCGCGCTCGCGCTCGATCTTCATCCAGTCGGACCGGGTCTGGATGCGATCCTTCTTGGCCTTGACCTCGCCGGCAAGCTGGATGGCGCCGCCGAACAGCAGCAGCTTTTCGGTGAGCGTCGTCTTTCCGGCGTCGGGGTGGGCGATGATCGCGAAAGTGCGGCGGCGCGATACCGCCTGTTCGATGTCTTCAGCCAATTTCTGGAATCCTGTCTGTGGCGCGGGCTTCTAGCAGCGCATTGCTGGCCTGTCGACAGTTTCGGGCCGGCAGGCCGACCACACTTGAGCTTGAATCGTTACGGTGGCATCAGAGGAGCCCATTCTGAGAGGTCCGGTATGAGCAGCGCTAAAGAAGTCATCGTCATTGGCGCCGGCATTATCGGGGCGTCCATCGCCTGGCACCTGACCAAGGCCGGGGCGCGGGTGACTGTGATTTCCGATAGTGGTGCCGGCGGCGTCGCCACGCCAAACTCCTTTGCCTGGATCAACGCCAGCTGGGGCAATCCCGAAATCTATTTCCGGCTGCGCATCCGTGCGATGGCCGAATGGAAGCGGCTGGCAAACGAGCTGCCCGGCCTGCCGCTCGCCTGGTGCGGCGGGCTGTGCTGGGATCTGCAGGCCGACAGGCTCGAAGCCTACGCGGCTGAGCACGCTTGCTGGGGTTACGGCATCGAACGCGTCGACGCCGGGCGGGCAGCGCAAATCGAGCCCAATCTCGTCGAGCCGCCGGAATTCGCTGTCTATGTCGCGGAGGAAGGCGTGGCCGAACCGGTCGCAGCGGCCAAGGCGCTGCTGGCCCACGCAGAACGGCAAGGTGCGCGCGTTCTCTCCAGTTCTGTAACCGCACTTGTCCAGACCGATGGCAGGATTGCCGGTGTCGATACATCGCATGGGCTGATGCCAGCCGAAGAGGTGGTGATCGCAGCCGGTGTCGGGGCGCCCGATATTGCCGCTACCGCCGGCATCAAGCTGCCAATCGAGACGCCGCCCGGTCTGATCGTCCACTCGCAGCCCTACAAGAAGCTCCTCAACGGGCTGGTGCATGCCGAAAAGCTGCATATGCGCCAGACGGCGGAGGGCCGCATCATCGCCGGCTCGGATTTCGCGGGGAGCGATCCCGGTGAGAATCCCGACGCCACGGCGCGCGAGCTGTTTGCAGCAATGAAGGCGGCTTTGCGCGGCGCCGACGAACTGGAATTCGATTTCCACACGGTTGGCTACCGGCCGACGCCGATCGACGGCTTTCCGATCATCGGCCGCGCCGAGGGCACGGAAGGTCTCTATGTCGCCGTCATGCATTCCGGCATAACGCTGGCGCCCGCGGTCGGGCTGTTCGCCACGCGCGAAATTCTCGACGGCGAGCGTGATCCGCTGCTGACGCCTTATGGGTTGGGTCGGTTTGCTCAGTAGCCCGGCGGACGCTTGAAGCCGCCGGTCAGCGCTTCGATCGCCTTGGCGATGCCGAGCAGCCGCGATTCCGACCAGCGCTTGCCGACCAGTTGCAGGCCGATAGGCAGGCCGTCGCGGTCTTGCCCGCAGGGCAGCGAGAGTGCCGGATGGCCGGAATAATTGAAGACCGCGCCATAGGCCGGTAGCATCCAATAGCTTTGCTCCTTGCCGTCGACTTCGATCGGCGTGCCGGGCTCACAATGCGCGAAGGCCGTGGTCATGGCGACCGGGCACAGCAAGGCATCGCAGGTTTCGAAGAACCTGTCCCAGGCCAGGATCGAGCGGTCGCGGCGAGCGAGCGCCTCGAACCAATTGGTGATCGGCGTTGGCTGCTCCGGCGGTTCGGGCTGCGCTGCCTCCAGCATCATGCCGATCAGATCGCCGCCCTGCTCCAGATCGTCATGCAGATCGATCTCAGGCAAGTTCGCTTCTTCCACAATCACCCCTGCTGATTGCAACCGCTTGGCCAGGCTTTCGACCGCGGCAGCGATTTTACCAGCCACCGGAAAGCCGGGGAAGGACGGCGCGACGGCGATGCGCAATGTCTTGAGGTCGAGCCTGGGCATGGCCTCTACGGGCACCGGCGCGAGGTCGGTGTCTGCTCCGTCCGGGCCGGCGATGATTTTGTAGATCAGCGCAAGATCCTCCACGCTGCGCGCCAGCGGGCCGAGGCAGGACATCAGCCGCACGCTGCGCGCCGCGCCGTTCGGATCGGGGAAGGCGCCGGCCAGCGACACGCGGTGCTCGGTCGGTTTCAACCCGTAGACGCCGCAAAAAGCCGACGGCAGGCGGATCGAATCCTGCATGTCGGTTCCGACATCGAACGGCGTCATCCCGGTCGCCACTGCTGCCGCGGCGCCACCGCTGGAGCCGCCTGAAGTGCGCGATAGGTTCCAAGGATTGCTGGTGCGACCGAACAGCGGATTGTCTGACTGCCAGTCGCCCAGCATGGTCGCGACATTGGTCTTTCCAATCAGGATGCCGCCTGCGGCTTTCAATCGGGCGACGACCGGACTGTCTGCCTTTGCCACATAGTCGGCGAATGGTGCGAAACCAACCGTGGTCTTCATATCAGCGGTTTGGTGCATGTCCTTCAACGTGAAAGGCACGCCATGCAGCGGTCCGAGCGCATCGCCGCGCGCCTGCACCGCGTCGGCTTGTTTCGCGCGCTCGCGGGCGCCTTCCCCATCGAGATTGACGACCGCGTTGATTGCCCCGTTGTGTCGGTCGATTTGGACCAGATGGGCGTCCAGAGCTTCGACGGCGGAGATCTTTCGCGCCGCGATTGCGGCGGCGAGATCGATGGTCGAGGAAAAGGCGAGGTCCATGATTGCTCCGGCTGCTGCCAAACGTATCGCGGTTTAAAACCAAGTTCAGCATTCGGAGATCATCGGCGCTTGATCAAAATTGCGCTTGCCGGTCGGGTTGAGGTTGGCGCTCTACGGCGCCCCCCCCTCTGTCCTGCCGGACATCTCCCCCACTTTGGGCCCACTTTGGGGGGAGATTGGCAGCTTTGGCTTTCGGCGCACCTTTTCCTGCGTTGAAAATTGGCGAAGGCCGCCGTGACCTCCAATCTCCCCCCTCGTGGGGGAGATGTCCGGCAGGACAGAGGGGGGCGCGAAGGAATGCGGCCTAGACTAGGGCCTAGACGACCAGTGCCAGCCTTGCCACAACCGGCACGAACGGCCGAATGCTCATCCCATCACCCGTAATGGTCACAAAACTCGCGGGCGGGATGGCCTGCCATTCCCCGCCCTCGCGATCGAAAGGCTCCGACACGATGCAACGGCCGGCATTGCGCACCGACGTGTACAGCGTCGGCGCGTGATCGTCGCTGGCATAGCGCACGGCATACAGCGCCTTTCCATCCGAAAAGGCCGCAGTCAGTTTCAAGGCTGGCTCCGGACCGGCGCGGCGCGATGCCTCGATGACGCGGGCGGTGGCGCGCGATACTGCCCCTTGCGGGTCGCCAGCAAGACCCTCGTCGATCATCAGCAGGAAAAACAATTCGGAATCGGTGGTGCCCTCGCGCTGGTCGAAGACGGCGTCGCAGAGCGAGTTCTCCAGCGCGCGGCGGATCTTTTCGAAGCCGCCGATCTGGCCGTTGTGCATGAACGACCAGCTGCCGGAGATGAAGGGATGGCAGTTCATGCGGCTGGTGGCGCCGCCGGTCGACGCTCTGACATGGGCGAGGAACAGGCCGGATTTGATCTGCCGGCACAGGCTTTTCAGATTGGGATCCGACCAGGCCGGCAGGATGTCGCGGTAGAGGCCGGGCTCGGGCCGGTCGCCATACCAGGCAAGGCCGAAACCGTCGCCATTGGTCGGCGACTTGGCTTCCTGGGCGCAATGGCTCTGGGCGATGAGCGAGTGGCAAGGCGCGGTGACGACGTCCTCGAGGAAGACCGCGTCACCCAGATAGGCCGCCCATCGGCACATCGCTTCTAACCAATCCTAGGCGCGATCCAAGAGAGCCTGGGGCTCCTTGACCGCGTGCGAGCCTCTGTTGTGCGTCCGTTCATAGAGTTCGCGAACGATTCGGCTTGCCGTAGTTTCGAAGAGAAACGGCAAGAAAGCGTGAACGAGTGCCGCACCAGCGGCCATCAGCAGGCGCGAGCAGAACCAGGCGGCAAAGGCCATATGGCTGAAATAGGTCTCGCCCACCTTGGCCGGGTGAGAGGTGAACAGCTTCGAAAACAGCGTCGTCATGGTGATCCCTCCTGCCGGGATAAGCCCCGATGTGGGTATCCTGCCACGGGGTAAAGGTTCATCGGTCTCAATTTGTCCTTGTCTAACGCCGTCGTTCGGGACATTCATCCCAACATGGCGCTTGAATTCGATGAAATCGACCGAAGATTGCTGGCCGAGCTGCAACGCGACGGCACACTGTCGGTCGATCAGCTCTCCGAAAAAGTGTCGCTGTCGCGCAACGCCTGCTGGCGCCGGGTCAAGCGGCTGGAAGAGGACGGCGTCATCACCGGACGGGTGGCGCTGGTCGATGCCGACAAGCTCGGGCTCGGACTTTCGGTGTTCATCCTGATCCGCACCTCCAATCATGACCCGAACTGGCTGCAGAAGTTCCGTGCGGCGGTGACCGGTTTTCCCGAGATCACCGGGGTCTATCGCATGTCCGGCGATCTCGACTACGTGCTGCGCGCCCGCGTTGCTGACATGAAGGCCTATGACCGGCTCTATCAGCGGCTGATCGCCAAGGTGGCGCTGTCGGACGTTTCGGCCTCCTTCGTCATGGAGGAGATCAAGGAGACGACCGTCGTTCCGGTGGAATTGCGCTAGGTCACACTGACGCCTGAAAGAAAGCCGTTGATAGGCCTGCGGACGAGTTGACCGAATCGCCGTTCGCGCCGATAGGATCGATTTTATGCGCGCAGCCTTCCAAAATTCCTCCGTCATTGGTCCCACTGTCGGCTTCGTCAGGTTGCCGCATGGAGATGGACTTCCTCTTCCCGCCTATGAAAGCACCGGCGCCGCCGGCATGGATCTGCGCGCCGCGGTGCCGGAAGACCGGCCGCTGCTGATCCTGCCTGGCAAGCGCGCCTTGGTGCCGACCGGTCTGATCCTGGAAATTCCCGAAGGAATGGAAGGCCAGGTGCGGCCGCGCTCCGGCCTTGCCTTCAAGCATGGGCTGACCGTCCTCAATTCACCAGGCACGGTCGACAGCGACTATCGCGGCGAGGTTAAGGTGCTGCTGGTCAACCTCGGCGACGAGGATTTCGCGGTGACGCGCGGCATGCGCATTGCCCAGATCGTCTTTGCCGCGGTGACGCAGGTGACGGTTGAGGAGCGCTCGCTGGCCGGCGCCACGACGCGCGGCGCGGGCGGGTTCGGATCGACCGGCACCGCCTGAATGAGCATACCGAAACTGGTCATCTTCGACTGCGACGGTATCCTGGTCGACACCGAGAACCTTGCCAACCGGCGGCTTGCCGAGTGGTTTGTTGCCGCCGGTTATCCCACCACATTCGAATATTGCCGCAAATATTTTTCCGGCCGCAGCATGGCTGCGGTGCAGAAGGAAATCGAAGAGACGACCACGGTGCGGCTCGGCGCCGATTTCGTCGATCGCTGGAATGCCGGCCTGCCCGATCTGTTTGCGCATGGCGTCGAGGCGATCCCCTATGTGCGCGACTTCATCGAGGCGGTTCGCGCGGCCGGCATTCCCTATTGCGTCGCCACTTCTGCGCGTATCTCGAAGATGCACATCACGCTCGGCCAGACCGGGCTGCTGCCGCTGTTCGAGCATGCCATGTTCTCTTCGACCATGGTCAGCCGCGGCAAGCCGTTCCCGGACCTGTTCCTGCATGCGGCAAAGACCATGGGTTTTGCGCCGGCCGACTGCATCGTCATCGAGGACAGCGTTGCCGGCACGCAGGCCGGCATTGCCGCGGGCATGCGTGTCTATTCCTATCATGGCGATCCCTATTCCGACCGCGATGGCCTGGCCAGCGCCGGCGGCGTCCTGTTTGACGACATGCGCGAACTTGCCGGGCTGGTGCCGATCCACTGAAGCTGTGTTAGGTTCCGCGCGGCCAGCCTGAGGCGCCCATGCCAACGAACCTGCTTCGCTCCATCCTAAAGCGTTTCACCGTTTCATGGAAACGGCGAACCGCTCTATCTTTTTGTTTTGTTGCAATTTCCGGCCGGAAAACCGCACACACTTTTCCTGAAATTGCTCTAGCGCTTGTGCTGCTGCCGTGGCTTTGGACCGCAGCCGGCGCGCAAGCCGTCAGCTTCCCGGAATTCGGCAGCGCCATCCCCGGCCACATGGATGTGACCTATCTGGACCTCGCAAGGATGGTCATTCCCGGCCTCGCAGGTGACAGCAACGGTTTCTACCGGGGTGGATTGCCGATCGGGATGCGCCACATCGAGGGACCGGATGGCGGCGGTTCGCCGCCTGAGACATCGGGCCTCTCCAACGCCGGCGTGCTCGCCATCAAGGCCGGGGGCAAGGACCGGCTGGCGATGCTCTACGACCTCGGCGACTCTCCCGACAGCGCCGAAGGCTATGCCGTGCTGGCGCTCTACGACATCACAGACAAGCCGAAGCTGCTCGACGCCGTCAATGTCGCGCTCGACCGCGGCACCTATTTCCGTGAACCGGGCAAGCTTTCCGTTGGGCCGAACGACGACATCGTGATCACCATGAGCGCGCATTTCAATTCAAGCCAAAACTACGCGATCACGCCGCTGATCATGGTGCGCGACGACAAATTCCAACTGATCGACATGATCTTCACCTTCGATGAGAACCTGTGCGCCTACAGCCGCAAGCAGGATGTTGCTTTCCAGACGATCGCTGACGGACAGCCTTATGCCGCGGTCAAAGTGACGGTGACCGACGCCACGGTGCTCAACGGCGAGAGCTGCGACGACCAGCCCCCCAAGCCTGAAGCCCACGCAATTTCCGTTACCTATCATTGGGACAAAAAGACGTTGCACTACGTCAAGGATTCCGACGCGCTGGACAAACTGGCAGGAGAGAACGCCAAACGCTTCTGAGCCAACCGCATTCGTTTGCCCGGTGCATTTCTGCACGATAGAAATCTGCCGACATTTCCGCATCTGAAGGGAGCACTCATGGACAAGGGCAAGATCTTTCGCGACCTGCACGCCTCGACCTTCGTCATGCCCAATCCCTGGGATGTCGGCACGACCAAGCTCCTGGCCTCCTTCGGCTTCAAGGCGCTGGCGACCACCAGCGCCGGTTTTGCCTTCTCGCGCGGCCTGCCCGACGGCGCAGTAACGTTCGAAGCGATGATCCACCATTGCCGCGAGCTGACGGCGGCGACCAGCCTGCCGGTGTCGGCCGATCTCGAGAAAGGCAAGGGCAACAGCGCGACGAGTGCCGCCGAGACGGTTTTTGCGGCCGAAGCGGCAGGTCTCGCCGGCTGCTCGATCGAGGACCATACCGGCGATCCCGACAAGCCGATCTATGAGTTTTCACACGCCGTCGAGCGCGTTGCAGCTGCTGCTGAAGCCGCACGGGCGCTCAAGCATGATTTCGTCTTCACCGCGCGGGCCGAGAATTTCCTTTGGGGCAAACCGGATCTCGACGACACGATCAAGCGGCTGCAGGCCTTCGAAAAGGCCGGCGCCGATGTGCTCTATGCGCCCGGCCTCAAAGATGTCGAGACCATCCGGAACATCTGCTCGGCGGTGAGCAGGCCAGTCAACGTCATGGCACTGCCGGCCTTCACCATCGCCGACCTTGCCATGGCCGGGGTCAAGCGCATCTCGCTCGGTCCGTGGCTGACCAATTTCGCCTTCGGCATGCTGGAAACCGCGGCGCGCGAGATCCAGCAGGACGGCACGTTCGGCTTCACCCGCGCCGCCATGCCGTTCGGCAAATTGCAGGCGCTGTTTTCCAAATCCTCAGGCTAAGGGGCCCGGCGCATGACGCTCACCGTCGTCGACATGCACACCGGCGGCGAGCCGCTCAGGATCGTCACCGGCGGCTATCCAGACATTCCCAAAGGCACGATCCTGGAAAAGCGCGCCTATGTGCGCGACCACCTCGACCATTTGCGCAAGCTGCTGATCTTCGAGCCGCGTGGTCACTACGACATGTATGGCGCGCTGCTGGTGGAGCCCGACCTGCCCGGCGCCGAGCTGGCCGTGCTGTTTATGCACAACGAGGGCTATTCGACGATGTGCGGCCACGCCATCATTGCGCTAGGCCGCTACGCGGTCGACGAAGGCCTGGTGCCCAAACAGGAGCCAATCACCACGGTCAACATCGAGGCTCCGTGCGGCTTGGTCGTCGCTTCGGTGGAGGTCAAGGACGGCAAAGCGGGATCGGTGTCGTTCGAAAGCGTGCCGGCCTTTCTGTTTGCCCATGACCAAAAAATCGAATTGGGGGGATACGGCAAGATTGCGTTCGACATCGCCTATGGCGGCGCCTTCTACGCGCTGGCTGACTGCCATCAATTCGGCCTGGAGTTCGGCCGCAGCCGGGTGCGCGATTTCGTCGACGCGGCAACCGCGCTGACCGAGCGGCTGAAGGCGGCGTTCCCTCTATCGCATCCTGACCATGCCGATCTCGCTTTCCTCTACGGCACCATCCTCACCGATGGACACGATGCATTCTCCAGCGAGGCAACAAAAAACATCTGCGTCTTTGCCGATGCCGAGGTCGACCGCTCGCCGACCGGCTCCGGCGTCACCGCGCGGCTGGCGGCAATGCATGCCAAGGGTGAGATCAACCCTGGTCAGGAGCGGTCCTTCGAAAGCATCGCCGGCTCGCGCTTTTCCGGAGCGGTGGCGCGCACGACCATGGCCGGCCCGCATGATGCGATCATCGCCCGCGTCGGCGGCCGCGCCTACTATTCGGGCCGGGCGGAATTCACCGTCGAGCCGGATGACGAATTGGGACGCGGTTTTCTTCTGCGTTGATAGGCCTATCGCCCGGCGCTCTCCCGCGCGCCGACCGCCTTGTGCAGATGCACCATCATGGCGGCGGCAAAGAGCGGCGTCAGCAGGTTGAGCAGGGGCACGGCGAGGAAGGCAGCGATGAGCAGCCCGGCCAGAAAGACGGTGCCGGCATATTTCCGGCGCAACGCCCTCGCCTCATCTTCCGGGCGGAAGCGCATGGCGGCGAATTCGAAGAATTCACGTCCGAGCAGATAGCCGTTGACGATGAAGAAGGCGGCGATGTTGACGCCTGGAACCAACAGAAGGAGCAAGGCGACGATGTTGCCCAGGATGACGACGCCGAAGAATTTCACCGACAACACGAGCGAGCGCAGCGCCGGCATGGCGCGTCCGACGGGATCGGCCGGATAGTCGGTGCGCTCGACCACTTCGGCGATGTCGTCGAGAAACAGGCCGGCCACGATTGCCGTCACCGGCGCGATCAGCAGCGCCATCCCGAAGGCAAGCGCGATGGCAGCGATGATGCCGCTCAGCCATCCGGCCCAGGACGGCAGGCCGGGCAGCAAGGAGTGAACCCATGGCAGCGCCAGCCAATCGACAAGCCCGGTCAAGACGAACCACAACGCGACCAGCGCCAGCACGGTCAAGCCCAGCGTCTTCAGGAAAACCGCGCGGAATTCGGGAGAAAACAGCCGGCTGAAGGCGGCGCGGGCAGCGTTGAAGATCACGGCGTTTCACCCCCAGGAACGAACGGATATCTCCGACATAGGCTGAGACCCTGTCAGCCGCAAGCCTGCTGGAGCGGGCGCAATTCCGGACGGGAACTAGAGCATGATCCCAAAAAGTGGGTACCGGTTTTTGGAAAAGATCATGCTCCAACAAAGGGTTAGATCATGATGAGATTTCAACCAAATCTCATCACGATCTAGCGCGCCAGCGCCCGGGAGCGGGCTGGGATGGTCATTGCCGCAACGCCGGCGACGACGCAGCCCATGCCCCAGAAAGCTGTCGGCCCAAGGCTCTCGCCGAGGAACACGACGCCGATGCCGACGCCGATCGGCACGCGCAGATAGGCCTGCGACGTCGTGCCGACCGAACCAAGCGTGTGGATGAGGCGGAAAAAGATGCAGAAGGCCAGCGCCGTGGAGAACACCGACAATGCCAACAAGGCCAGTATCGACGCCATTGAAGGCGACAGGGTCCACGGGCGGTCGAAGGCCAGGCTCAAGGGGACGAGGATGACCGCGCCGCACAGCATCGAGCCGGCGGCCGGCAGCATCGGGTCGAGTCCCCTAAAGCCGCGGCCGAAAATGGCGGCGCCGGCATAGCAGACCGTGGCGGCAATGACGGCAAGCTGCGCCCACAATTGATGGCCGAGCCCGCCAAGCGCCTGGGTGCCGACGATCAGGCAAATACCGGCGATGCCTGCACCGACACCGAACAGCTTGCGTGCGGTTACGGTTTCGTGGCGCGTGATGAGCGCGGTCAGCAGGAAGGTGAAGATCGGCGAGGTCGCGTTGAGAATGGTGGCCAGACCGGCGTCGATGGAGCGCTCGGCGGCGGCGATCAGCGTGAACGGCACGACGCTGTTGAGGCAGGCCTGGACCATGAACCGCCACAAGGTCGCGCTGTCCTTGGGCATGGCGAGGCCGCGCCAGCGGATCAGCGCGAGCAGGATGGCGCCGGCAATCAAGGTGCGGGCAGCGATGAAGGATATCGGCGGGATCGTCTCGACACCGATCTTGATGAAGGTATAGGACGCGCCCCACAGGGCGGCCAGCACGCCAAGCAGCGCCAGTTCGGTGGTCATGTCGGTCTTTGCTTGCATGCGGGTGCTTCCAGCGCTTGATTTGAGGCCAAGCTTGTAGGCGACCCGGCGGTCAGATGCTTCGGCCACGGTCGAACTGTGATGGAGCCTCGTCCCAGGCGCGCGCGCCGGCTTGGGCCGGCAAAGGATGGAAATCGGTTGCCATTTTTCGGGGTGATGCTGTAGACCCGCCCGGGCGCGGCAGAAAGCCGGCAGGTTCCGAGGCGGAGACATTGATGCCGGATTTTGACGTGCTTTGCATCGGCAATGCCATTGTCGACATCATCGCCCAGTGCGACGACGCTTTTCTCGAGACCAACGGCATCATCAAGGGTGCGATGAACCTCATCGACACCAAGCGCGCCGAGCTGCTCTACAGCCGCATGGGGCCGGCGATCGAGGCCTCGGGCGGCAGCGCCGGCAACACGGCGGCGGGCGTCGCCAGCTTCGGCGGCCGCGCCGCCTTCTTCGGCAAAGTGTCGAACGATCCGCTCGGCGAAATCTACGCCCATGACATCCATGCCCAGGGCGTTGCCTTCGACACCAGGCCGCTTGAGGGACAGCCGCCGACGGCGCGCTCGATGATATTCGTCACCCCCGATGGCGAGCGTTCGATGAACACCTATCTCGGCGCCTGCGTCGAACTCGGCCCGGAAGACGTCGAGGCCGACAAGGCATCCGGCGCCAAGGTTACCTATTTCGAGGGCTATCTGTGGGATCCGCCGCGCGCCAAGGAGGCGATCCGGCAGACGGCGAAGCTCGCACACGAGGCCGGGCGCGAAGTGTCGATGACGTTGTCGGATTCGTTCTGCGTCGACCGCTACCGGGACGAGTTCCTCGAGCTGATGCGCTCGGGCACTGTCGACATCGTCTTTGCCAACAGCCACGAGATCAAGTCGCTCTACCAGACAAAATCCTTCGACGAGGCGCTGGCGGCTATCCGCAAAGACTGCAAGATTGCCGCCGTCACCCGCTCCGAAAAAGGCTCGGTGATCGTGCGCGGCGACGAGACCGTCACCATTCAGGCGACGACGATCCGCGAACTGGTCGACACCACCGGCGCCGGCGACCTCTATGCCGCCGGTTTCCTCTACGGCTACACCTCGGGGCGCAGCCTGAAGGATTGCGGCGATCTCGGCTCGCTGGCCGCCGGGCTGGTGATCCAGCAGCTCGGGCCACGGCCGCGGCAAAACCTGCGCAGCGCGGCCCAATTGGCGGGGTTGCTGTAGGGCCGTCTTTCGGCGCGCAGCGCCGAGCCAGATGAGGGGTTCCCGCCGGATCAGGCTGTCCGGCGCTCCGCTCAGGCGGTGCGGCGAAGGTCGTCGGACGTAGGCCCGGGTTCCAAAGCCCCGGCGGTGACCAGCCGGTTGCGGCCGCTCTTTTTGCCGATGTACATCAGTCGGTCGGCGAGCGTTATCAGCGCCTCCGAATCGGACGCTTCCGCCGGGTAGATGGCGACGCCAACGGTGCAACCAACATGGATGGCACCATTCGGCGTCGGCACCTTGATCCGCAGCTTTTCCAGGATACGTTCGGCGACGCCCACGGCCTTCTGTCGGGCCCGGCTAGCCTCTCCTGAAAACAGGAATGCGAACTCGTCTCCACCGAGCCGCGCCACGAAATCAGCGCTGCGCAGGACGGTGCGAAGCTGACCCGCCACCTCATGCAGCAGCGCGTCGCCGGCCTCGTGGCCGAGCGTGTCGTTGACCTTCTTGAACCTATCGAGGTCGATGAACAGCAGGCCGGCCGCCTGGCCGGTGCTGTCGCAGCGGTCGATCACCGACCTCAGCTCGTTGTGAAAGGCGCGCCGGTTGGGCAGGCCGGTCAATGCATCGTGGTTGGCCGAGTGGTCGCTGTGCTGCTTGGCCAGCTCGATCTCGCGCTTTTGTACGGAGAGTTCCTCATTGGCGGCCTTGAGTTCGAGCAGCAGCTCGGCGTTGAGATCCTCGACGACCTTGCGGTCGCTGATGTCGACGACGAAACCTTCCAGGAATTCCAGTTCGCCGGCCTCGTCCCAGACGCCGCCGCCGATCTCGCGGACCCAGAGCGGCTCGCCGACCTGCGGCACGATGCGGTAGTCGACGTTCCAGTTGCAGCGCGCCTCGAGCGCGGTATCGACGGCGGCATAGACGGCAGCGAGATCATCCGGGTGGATGGCCGAGACATAGTCGCGCACGGCATTTTGAATGAAGTCGCTCGGCCGATAACCGCTGACGGTGAAAATGCCGTCGCTGATGTAGAGCATGGTGTAGGACGCATCGTTGCGGCAACGGTAGAGATAACCGTCCATGCGGCCGGTGATGCTCAGCAGCGCATCCAGGCGCTCGTCGTGATAGACCCCCTGGCCGACCACAGATGCCGTGTCATGCTTCATGGCCGCACCCCCGTTTTGGCGGTCTGAGCGCGCCGCCAATGCCATAAGGCCATAGGGGGCGAGAACGTTCCCTATAGCAGCCGAATATTATCAATCTCTTATGGGTTGGCGATTTTGCCGCCAATCAGGCTCCCGCGCTATAGGCCGCGATCGCAGCCATGTTGACGATGTCTGAGTCCTTGGCGTTCAGCGAGACGATCTGGACCGGCTTGTTGAGGCCGACCAGCAGCGGGCCGATGACGGTGGAGCCGCCGAGTTCCTGCAGCATCTTGGTCGAGATCGAGGCCGAGTGGAACGCCGGCATGATCAGCACGTTGGCCGGGCCGGTCAGCCGGATGAACGGATACTGCGCCATGGCGCGGGCGTTCAACGCAACGTCGGCGGCCATCTCGCCGTCATATTCGAAATCGACGCGGCGCTTGTCCAGGATACGCACCGCTTCCTGCACCCGCTCGGAGCGTTCGCCCTGCGGGTGGCCGAAGGTCGAATAGGCAAGCATGGCGAGCCTCGGCTCGTAGCCCATGCGGCGGGCAAATCCCGCCGCCTCTTCGGCGATGTCGGCGATCTGCTCGGCATTGGGCATGTCGTGCACGGCGGTATCGGCGACGAGGACTGTTTTGCCCCGCGCGAGCACGATGGAGACGCCGATGACGCGGTGTCCGGGCTTGGCGTCGATGACGCGGCGGATATCGTCAAGCGCCGTGGAATAGTTGCGGGTGACGCCGGTGACGATGCCGTCGGCATCGCCCAGCGCCACCATGCAGGCGGCGAAATGGTTGCGGTCGTTGTTGATCAGCCGCTGGCAGTCGCGGAACAGGAAGCCTTTGCGCTGCATGCGCTCGTAGAGATAATCGGTATAGATGCCGTTGCGGCGCGACAGCCTGGCATTGATGATCTCGATGCCTTGCTTGTTGAGGTCGATGCCGGCGTGCCTGGCGTTTTCCTTGATGACATCGTCGCGGCCGAGCAGGATCGCGGTGCCGAGCTTCTGGTTCACATAGGAGACGGCGGCGCGCATCACCTGTTCTTCCTCGCCCTCGGCAAAGACGATGCGCTTGGGCTGGCGGCGGACGCGGTCGTAGATGCGCTGCAAGGTCGAGGCGATCGGGTCGCGGCGGGCCGACAGTTCCTGCGCGTAGCGGTCGAGGTCGAGGATCGGCTTGCGGGCGACGCCTGACTCCATCGCCGCCTTGGCCACAGCGAGCGGGATGGCCGAGATCAGGCGCGGATCGAACGGCACCGGGATGATGTAGTTCGGGCCGAATTTCGGCCGGTTGCCCTGATAGGCGGCGGCGACATCGTCGGGCACGTCCTTGCGCGCCAGGTCGGCCAGCGCTCTCGCTGCGGCGATCTTCATGTCGTCATTGATGGTGGTGGCCCTGACATCCAGCGCACCGCGGAAGATGTAGGGGAAGCCCAGCACATTGTTGACCTGGTTGGGGTAGTCGGAACGCCCGGTGGCCATGATGGCGTCGGTGCGGATTTCGGCCACTTCCTCCGGCGTGATCTCCGGGTCGGGATTGGCCATGGCGAAGATGATCGGGTTCTTGGCCATCGACTGCACCATCTTGGTGGTCAATGCGCCCTTGGCCGACAGGCCGAGGAAGACGTCGGCGCCGTCCAGCGCCTCGGCCAGGCTGCGCGTGTCGGTCTTGACCGCATGCGCCGACTTCCACTGGTTCATGCCTTCGGTGCGGCCCTGGTAGACGACGCCCTTGGTGTCGCACAGGATTATGTTCTCGGGGGCAAAGCCCATCGCCTTCATCAGTTCGATGCAGGCGATGCCGGCGGCGCCGGCGCCGTTGCAGACCATTTTCGTGGTCTTCATGTCGCGGCCGGTGATCTCCAGCGCGTTGATCAGCCCGGCGGCCGAGATGATGGCGGTGCCGTGCTGGTCGTCATGGAAGACCGGGATGTCCATCAATTCACGCAGGCGCTGCTCGATGATGAAGCATTCCGGCGCCTTGATGTCTTCCAGGTTGATGCCGCCGAAGGACGGGCCGAGAAAGCGCACGCAATTGATGAATTCGTCGGCATCCTCGGTGTCGACCTCGAGATCGATGGAATCGACATCGGCGAAGCGCTTGAACAGCACCGCCTTGCCTTCCATCACCGGCTTGGAGGCCAACGCGCCGAGATTGCCGAGGCCGAGAATGGCGGTGCCGTTGGAGATGACGGCGACCATGTTGCCGCGCGTCGTGTAGTCGAAGGCGCGGCTGGGGTCTTCGGCGATGGCCAGCACAGGAACCGCGACACCCGGCGAATAGGCGAGGCTCAGATCGCGCTGCGTCGCCATCGGCTTGGTGGCGACGATCTCCAGCTTGCCGGGGCGGCCCATGGCGTGGAATTCCAGCGCCTCCTCGGCGCTGACGGAGGGGCCGCTGTTTTCGGTTTTCTTGGCCATGATGCTTTTGATTTCCTCGCCGGTGCCGCACCCTTGAGACGGGTGTGTGTTTTTGAAACTTCTGAATCAAGGCTACACGCCACCGCTGTAAACCGCCAAGCAATCTTCACGCCCGCAGCGAAATCTCCCGAAGTCGAACGGCGTCACGTCGGCTCTGGCTCGCTGACGAAGGCAGCGATTTCGCGCACCGTTCCCCGTCGCATCATGCCGTCTGTGCCGGGGAAAGGCCACGTCTCGATGGGTGGCGCACGGCTTCCCTTGCGCCGCAGCAATGCAGTCAGGAACGCCATGAGTTCGATGCGCTGGGCGTGAACCTTCTCCAGCGTGCGGCGGCGGATGTGCTGACGCGGTATGGCACGATCTCGCAGCGTCTCGACGGCGCGGCGAATGGCAGCCGGTTCCGGATCGGCGACGATGCAATAATCCGGATCGAAATAGACGTCGCGACCGCCAAGGCTCGGCGTACTGACGATCGGCAGGCCGGCCATCAGATATTCCATCGAGGAGTACATCGCTCCTTCCACGGCCGACAGGCACAGCCCGACGGCGGCCTGGTTGTAGACGCGGTTGACCTGTTGCGCCGTCAGCTTGCCCGGCCAGCCGTCGACGAGCGGATTGGCGATCTGGTGGAGCGGCGAACGCGCCTGCAGTCGCCGAACAAAGGCGCGGGCGGCAACCGGCGGCAATTCGCCGATCGAATAGGTGATGTGGGCCAGCCGCTCTATGTCGAAGGCCAGGTGATGGCGTTTGATCGGCGAGATGCGGCCATTGTAGACCGCGTCGAATTCGACCGGCACGTCCGGCAGCGGCCGGAATATATCCTCCGACACCATCAGATTGTGGTTGGAGAAGATGGCATTGCCGCCCGCAGCCGCGACGAGACGGCGCTCTTCCTCGGTGTTGCACAGGAAGATGATTTCGTGCAGCGGAAACCGGCCGGCATACCAGGCGAGATCGCGGCCCATCCGGGCGATGACAGCCGGCCGCTCCATGGTCCAGGTCTGCATCGTCAGGAAGGTGACGCGCCGTCCCGCCAGGCGCCGGCCAAGGGCCGCCAGCGGATAGAGCGGACGGGCTCCGCCAATCGGGACATAGAGCACCAGCGGGTCGCGGCTGAGCACATGCAGCGACATCTCGATGCCGCTATCGAGATCGGACAGCGGTCCCCGTGTCGGCAGGAGGAAGGGGACGCGCTTGCGCACTGTCCCCCTAAGCTTGCTTTTGGTGCGGTGGACGCGCCGCGCCGCCAACAGCAGCAGGCGCTCAAGCGCCGATCCAGCCGGACCGACCAGCTCTTCGAACGCCTCCTGTTTGTCCTGATCCATGCCGCTTATCCCCGCCATGGCGATCATAGGGTCTGGTTGGCGCCCGAAGCAACCAACGGCTTCACCCGGCGTAGAGGGAGCACAAGCCGCCGTCGAGGCCGGTCGTCCCCTGCTTTTCGGGCCGCCGGCATTAAACCCCGCACCCACATCTGCTAGCGTGCGGGCATGAACATGCACACTTCAGCAGAAACCGACGCCCCCGAGGTGACACCGCCTGCGCCCGTCGGCAGCGTCACGCCGATGATGGAGCAATATATCGAGATCAAGGCGGCGAACCCGGATTCTCTGCTGTTCTACCGCATGGGCGATTTCTACGAGCTGTTCTTCGACGACGCCGAAAAGGCGAGCAAGGCGCTGGGCATCGTCCTGACCAAGCGCGGCAAGCACCAGGGTAACGACATTCCGATGTGCGGCGTGCCGGTGCATGCGGCCGACGAATATCTGCAAAAGCTGATCGGCCAAGGTTTTCGCGTTGCCGTCTGCGAGCAGATCGAGGACCCGGCGGAAGCCAGGAAGCGCGGCGGCAAATCGGTGGTGCGCCGCGACGTCGTGCGGCTGGTGACGCCCGGCACCATCACCGAGGATAAATTGCTGGCGCCGTCGGAATCGAGCTTCCTGATGGCGCTAGGGCGGGTGAAGGGCGGCAACAGCGGTGACGCCTTCGCCATGGCCTGGATCGAGATCTCGACCGGCGTCTTCCGCGTCGCCGAAACCACGGCCGACCGCCTGCTGGCCGATGTCTTCCGCGTCGACCCGCGCGAGCTGATCGTCGCCGAGCCGGTGTTTTACGATCCCGAGCTGAAGCCGGTGTTCGACGTCATCGGCCGCGTCGCCAGCCCGCAGCCGCCGTCGCTTTTCGATTCGGCTTCGGCAGCGGGGCGGATCGCGCGCTTCTTCGAAGTGGCGACGCCTGACAGTTTCGGTGCCTTCTCGCGCGCCGAATTGTCGGCGATCTCGGGCGCCATCGCCTACGTCGAAAAGACGCAGAAGGCCGAGCGGCCGCCTTTGTCGCGTCCCGAACGCGAGGAGCAGGGCTCGACGCTGTTCATCGATCCTGCGACACGCGGCAATCTGGAACTGTTGCGCACGCTGTCGGGCAGCCGCGACGGCTCGCTGTTCAAGGCTATAGACCGCACGGTCACCGGCGGCGGCGCCAGGCTGCTCGCCGACCGGCTGATGGCGCCGCTGACCGATCCGGCGGCGATTGCCGCCCGGCTTGATTCGGTATCGTTCTTCCGCGCCGAGACGCGGCTCTGCCAGGCGGTGCGGTCAAGCCTGAAGAGCGTCGCCGACATGCCGCGAGCGCTGTCGCGGTTGGCGCTCAACCGCGGCGGCCCGCGCGACCTCGGCGCGCTGCGTGCCGGCTTCGAAGCGGCGGCCACCATTGCCGAACTGTTCGGAACGACCGTCCTGCCCGCTGAGCTGACCGCGGCACTTGCCGCGATAAAGGCGCTGCCGCGCGCGCTGGCCGAGCATCTGACCCAGGCTCTTGGCGAGGAACTGCCGCTGCTGAGGCGCGACGGCGGCTTCGTGCGCGGCGGCTACCATGCCGAACTCGACGAAATGCGGGCGCTGCGCGACGAATCGCGCAAGGTGATCGCCGGACTGGAGCGCTCGCTGATCGAGGAGACCGGCATCCGCTCGCTGAAAATCCGGCACAACAATGTGCTGGGCTATTACATCGAGGTGACGGCCAACCACCATTCAATCATGACCGGAAGCGACGGCGCCAAGGCGCGCTTCATCCACCGCCAGACCATGGCCAATGCCATGCGTTTCACCACGACCGAACTTGCCGAACTCGAGACCAAGATCGCCAATGCCGCCGACCGGGCGCTGAGCATCGAGCTTGCCGCTTTCGATACGCTGACGGCTGAGGCGGTCGGCGAGGCGCAGAAGATCCGCGCCGGCGCCGATGCGCTCGCCGTGCTCGACGTGTCGGCGGCGCTCGCGCTGTTGTCGGAGAGCGAAGCCTGGTGCCGGCCGCTGGTCGATTCCAGCCTTGCCTTCGACATTTCGGGCGGGCGCCATCCTGTGGTGGAACAGGCGCTGCGGCGTTCGGGCGAAGGGCCGTTCGTCGCCAATGATTGCGATCTGTCGCCGCAAGACGGGGCCAAGGCCGGCGCGATCTGGCTGCTCACCGGTCCGAATATGGGCGGTAAGTCGACCTTCCTGCGGCAAAACGCACTGATCGCCATCCTCGCCCAAACCGGTTCCTTCGTGCCGGCGACATCGGCCCATATCGGCGTCGTCGACCGGTTGTTCTCGCGCGTCGGCGCCTCGGACGATCTGGCGCGTGGCCGCTCCACCTTTATGGTCGAGATGGTCGAGACGGCGGCGATCCTCAACCAGGCCGGTGAGCGGGCGCTGGTGATCCTCGACGAAATCGGCCGCGGCACCGCCACTTTCGATGGCCTGTCGATCGCCTGGGCGGCGGTCGAGTACCTGCACGAGAAGAACCGCTGCCGGGCGATCTTTGCCACCCATTTCCACGAGATGACGGCGCTGTCCGGCAAACTGCCGCGCCTTTCCAACGTCACCATGCGGGTCAAGGAATGGGAAGGCGACGTCGTCTTCCTGCACGAGGTCGGCAAGGGTGCCGCCGATCGCTCCTATGGCGTTCAGGTCGCTCGACTTGCCGGTCTGCCGGAAGCGGTGGTCGGCCGCGCCAAAGAGGTGCTGCATCAGCTCGAGGAAGGCGATGTCTCCGGCAAGGCCAACCGACTGGTCGACGATCTGCCGCTGTTTTCGGTGGCAATGAAGCGGGAAGCGGCAAAGCCTGCGAAGAGCGACGCATTGGGCGCAGCGCTGGGTGAGATCAATCCAGACGAGATGACGCCGCGCGAGGCGCTGGAAGCGCTCTACCGGCTGAAGGGGCTGGCGGGGAAAACCTAGCCCGATTTCGGCCTTGACCAATTGTACCGATTGGTACAATGCTCGCCATCGCCTTTGCCGATGGGAGAATGACATGAGCCGTCCGCCGCTGCCGCCCTTCACCGCCGAGACCGCCGCGCAGAAGGCGCGCATGGCCGAAGACGCCTGGAACAGCCGCGATCCCGAACGGGTTTCGCTCGCCTATACGCAAGACAGCACCTGGCGCAACCGCGCCGAGTTCGTCTCGGGCAGAAATGAGATCGTCTCCTTCCTCACGCGCAAATGGGCGCGCGAGCTGGACTACCGGCTGATCAAGGAGGTCTGGACCTGGAACGACAACCGCATCGCGGTGCGCTTTGCCTATGAATGGCGCGACGACAGCGGCCACTGGTTCCGCTCCTACGGCAACGAGAATTGGGAATTCGACGCGGATGGACTGATGCGTAGGCGCGTCGCCAGCATCAACGACCTGCCGATCGCCGAGGGTGAGCGCAAATATCACTGGCCGCTCGGCCGCCGGCCGGACGACCATCCCGGCCTGTCCGAACTCGGACTTTAGAATATGATCCCTCGAGCTGTGTCGCGGTTTTCGGCAAAGATCATGCTCAAGCGGAAAAACTAGCGCATGCGCAGGATCGCGCCCGATCGCGCCGATTTGCTCTCCATCATCGGCGAGGTTTTCCGCGAACACGGCTATGAAGGGGCGAGCCTGGCGCGGATCGGTGCGGCGACCGGCCTAGGCAAAGGCAGCCTTTACCACTTCTTCCCCGGCGGCAAGGAAGAGATGGCGGCGGCTGTCATTGCCCATATAGATGGCTGGTTCGAGGAAAATGTCTTCGTGCCGTTGCAGGACAGGGCCGACCCTCGTACGGGCATCGACCGGATGTTCGAAGCGACCGAGAGCTATTTCCGGTCGGGCCGCCAGGTGTGCCTGATCGGCGCCTTCGCGCTGGACGAATCCCGCGACCTCTTCGCCATCGCGATCAGAAGCTACTTCGGCCGCTGGGTGGCGCATCTTGCCGAAGCGCTGACCCGAAGCGGGCACAGCGCTGACAGGGCGGACGAACTCGCCGAAGAAGCGGTCGGCGCCATCCAGGGCGCGCTCACGCTGGCACGCGCCTTCGACGACACGGCAGTGTTTTCCCGCGCGTTGCGACGGGCGCGGGCGGCGCTCGGCTAGAGTGCTACAAGGGCTCGAAGCGGAAAGCCGTCTCGGTTCGAAAAACCCGGCCGACGCCGGGCGAATCAAGATGCGCGCCGGCAACGTAGCAGTCGTTGTTGGCCGCAAGCGCCAGCATTTGCAACCGGCTTGCCCTCGCCTGCTGCTGGTCTGCGTCGAATTCCCACGTGATCTCGGGTCGATCGAATTGAAGCGACGGCACATGTACGATGTCGCCCCAGATCAACAGTGTTTCGCCTGCGCTCACAACGCGAAAGCAAGTGTGGCCGGCTTCATGGCCAGCGGAGCCGATCGTATCGATGTCAGCGCTGACACGCTGTCCAGCATCGAGAGGCTGGGCGCGATCGTGGAAGCGTTCCAGCCTCGCCACGTCGCGAAACATGCCGAGCTCAGCGCGCGGGACAAGCAGGCGAGAGAGCTGCGGGAAGCCGTCGCCACCATCGGCAAGGATGAGCCCGTGTATATGGTCGAGATGGGTGTGGGTGAAAGCAACAGTCCGAATCCGGTCGGTGGCGATCTTCGCCTCGCGCAGCGCCTCGGGCAGGTGCCCCATTGTCGGGTGCCAGGCGTTCGAAGCCCCTGTGTCGATCAGCGTGATGTCGTCGCCGTCATCGATGGCGAAGGCGTTGACCGAAAGCCTGAGCGCACCGTCGACGAGCGGTACATGCGAGGGCAGGTTGTCACCGAATGTCCGGTCTCCGGGCTGGCGCAGCCGCCTGATTGGCATGTCGACGTAACCGTCGCGCAGCGACGTGACCGTCATGGCTCCGACTCTATACGCCGTATGATGATACCCGGTCGAAACCCGTTCCAATCTAGATCATCTCCAGCCCGCGCTTGCGCGTCGGCGGTGGAAAGGCGCGGTCGAGTTCGGCGAGGTCTTCGGCCGTCAGCTCGATGTCGAGCGCGGCAAAATTCTGGCGGACATGCTCCTGGCTACTCGCCTTCGGGATGGCGATGACACCGGGCTGCGCCATCACCCAGGCAAGCGCGATCTGTGCTGCCGTGGCGTTGTGGCGGGCGGCGATGGTTTCCAGCCTGGAATTGCGCGCCAGCGCGCCCTGCTCGACCGGCGAATAGGCCATCAGCGGGATGCCGCGCTGCCGGCTCCATGGCGCGAGATCGAATTCGGGGCCGCGCCGCGACAGATTGTAGAGTACCTGGTTGGTCTGGACATGATCGCCAGACGACAGACCGGTCAGTTCCTCCATTTCGTCGGTGTCGAAATTGCTGACGCCCCAGTGACGGATCTTGCCGGCCTTCTTCAACGCCTCGAAAGCGTCGACCGTTTCGCCTAGAGGCACACTGCCCGGCCAATGCAGGAGATAGAGATCGATGCGGTCGGTGCGCAGGCGCTTCAAGCTGTTTTCGCAGGCCCGCGCCACGCCGGTGCGCGAGGCATTGGACGGCAATACCTTGGAGACAAGAAAGAGTTCGTCGCGGCGCCCGGCAATGGCTTCCGCCACCACCTCCTCGGCGCCGCCGCTGGCATACATTTCAGCGGTGTCGATCAACGTCATGCCGAGGTCCAGCCCGAGCTTCAGGGCATTGACCTCCCCGGCGCGGCGGCGGGAATCCTCGCCCATCTTCCATGTGCCCTGTCCCAGCACCTGGACGGCCTCGCCCGAAGGCAACGTGGTGGTTCTTATGGTCGTGGGCATGGAGGCTCCTCGTATGGCGGTCAATGCGCATGGCATCACAAGCACTGGGAGAAATCCAGAATGGATCCCGCATTCTTCTCCGCAGTCGTTGCTGCGCTATTTGACCGGATGGGCGGCGAGCCAGGCCTGCATCTTGGCGATCTCGGCTTCCTGCGCGGCGATGACATCTTCGGCCAGCTTGCGGATTTCGGGATCCTTGCCATTGGCGAGTTCCACCTTGGCCATGTCGATCGCGCCCCGATGATGCGGGATCATGCCGCGCACGAAATCGACATCGGCATTGCCGGAGTATTCGATCATCATGTCGGTGTGCATCTTGTCCATCGCCGCCTTGTAGCCGTCGGTCGAAGGACCTTGCGCGCCCATCGCGCCCATGTCGTGTTTCATCTCTTCGGATTGCGCCGGGACGCTTTCGAGGAAAACGGCAAGCAGCATTCCCGCCGCCATCATCAAAAGCACGATCTTCTTAGCCAAGGTCATCCATGATCTCCTGTTGATTGATATTCGTATCTGGGGGCTTTGCTCAGAGTTTCAACGTCCGCAGCCGCAATGCGTTGGCGATGACCGAAACCGAAGACAGGCTCATGGCCGCCGCCGCCAGCATCGGCGACAAAAGCGTGCCGGTGAGCGGATAGAGCACGCCGGCGGCAACCGGCACGCCAAGCACATTGTAGAGGAAGGCGAAAAACAGATTCTGGCGGATGTTGCGGATCGTCCCCTGGGCGAGCGTTCGGGCCCTGACGATGCCGTTGAGATCGCCCTTGACCAGCGTAATGCCGGCGCTCTCGACAGCGACATCGGCGCCGGTGCCCATGGCGATGCCGACATCGGCGCTGGCCAGGGCCGGCGCATCGTTGACGCCGTCGCCGGCCATGGCGACGCCGGCACCTTTCGCACGCAACTCCTCGACAAGGGCTGCCTTTTGTTCCGGCAGCAGGCCGGCGCGCACCTCGTCAATGCCAAGGCTTTTGGCGATGGCGCGCGCCGTGCATTCATTGTCGCCGGACGCCATGATGATCCGCAAGCCTCTGTCGTGCAGCGCCCTGATCGCCTCGGCTGTCGTTGCCTTGACCGGATCGGCGACCGCGACAATGCCGGCCAGTTTTTTGTCCACCGCAACGAACATCGCCGTCTTGCCTTCTGCCTGCAGCGCCTCGGCCCTGGCCGACAGGGAAGCGGTGTCGATGCCGACATCGGCCATCATGGCGGCGTTGCCGAGCGAAACCTTCCTGCCAGACACCGTGCCGGATACGCCCTTGCCGGTGACGGCGTCGAAGCCGCCGGCCTCAACGAGCGTCAGGCCGCGTTCGCCGGCGCCGCCGACAATGGCCTCGGCCAGCGGATGCTCCGAGCCTTTTTCCAGGCCGGCGGCGAGCGCCAGCAATTCATTCTCAGACAGGCCTTCGGCAGCGACGACATCGGTCAAGCGAGGCTTGCCTTCGGTCAAGGTGCCGGTCTTGTCGACGATCAACGTGTCGACCGAAGCGAAGCGCTCGAGCGCGGCCGCGTCCTTGATCAGCACGCCCGCGTGCGCCCCGCGCCCGGTGGCAGTCATGATCGACATCGGCGTCGCCAGGCCGAGCGCGCAGGGGCAGGCGATGATCAGCACCGAGACCGCCGAGACTATGGCAAAGATCAAGCTGGGTTCGGGACCGAAGATCGCCCAGGCGGCAAAGGCCGCGAGCGCGACCAGCACGACGGCCGGCACGAAGTAGAAGGAGACGCGATCGGCTAAACCTTGAATCGGCGCGCGCGAACGCTGCGCCTTTGCGACCAGCTCGACGATGCGCGAAAGCGTCGTTTCGGAGCCGACCTTTTCGGCGCGCATGATCAGCGAACCGTTCTTGTTGAGCGTGCCGCCGGTCAAGGCATCGCCTTTCGTTTTTTCGACCGGCAGCGGCTCGCCCGAGATCATCGATTCGTCGATGGAGGAACGGCCTTCCGTTACGATGCCGTCGACCGGCACGGCGTCGCCTGGACGGAGGCGCAGGTGGTCGCCGGTCTTGACCGCATCGAGCGGCACGTCGGTGTCGGAGCCGTCCTCCCCGATCAGCCGTGCCGTCTTCGGCGCCAGGTCGAGCAGCGCACGGATGGCCGAGCCGGTCTTTTCGCGCGCCCGCAATTCGAGCACCTGACCGAGGAATACCAGCGCGACGATGACGGAAGCTGCCTCGAAATAGACCGGGACGGTGCCGCCATGGCCACGGAACTGATGCGGAAAGATGTCCGGAAACAGTACGGCGACGACGCTGTAGAGGTAGGCCGCACCCACACCCAGCGAAATCAGCGTCCACATATTGGGGCTGCGGTTGACCAGCGACTCCCAGCCGCGGTGGAAGAAGGGGAAGGCCGCCCACAGCACCACTGGGCTGGCCAGCGCCAATTCCAGCCAGACCATCGTTCGCCCGTCGACAAACGCCTGGAACGTCAGGCCGAGCATCGGCGCCATGGCAACGATCAGCAGCGGCAGGGACAGCACCGCGCTGACCCAGAACCGTCTGGTGAAGTCTACCAGTTCGGGGTTCGGGCCCTCATCGCCAGTGGGAACGCCCATCGGCTCAAGCGCCATGCCGCAGATCGGGCAGGAGCCGGGCTTGTCTCTTATCACTTCGGGGTGCATCGGGCAGGTGTATTGCGTGCCTTTCGGCACCGGCGACGCCGCCGGCCTGTCGCCGAGATATTTTTGTGGCTCGGCCTCGAACTTCGCCTGGCAGCCGGCCGAGCAGAAATAGAAACCCTGGCCTTCGTGGCGGAAAAAATGCCTGGCGGTAGCGCGGTCGACACTCATGCCACAGACGGGGTCGGTGGCGGTCAGGTATTTTTCGGGCCCGGCGACGAATTTCGTACGGCAACCCTCGCTGCAGAAGTGAAAGAGACGGCCGCCATGCTCGGCCGTCGGCTTGCCGGCTGCCGGATCGACGCTCATGCCGCACACCGGATCGCGCACCACGGCTTCGGCGGCCGGCTCAGCAGCCTTTGCCGCACAACAGCTGCCATCGGCCGCGTGGTGGTGATGCTCGGAATGCGCCATCGAAAAATGCCTTATGTCTGTCTGGGTGAGGAGGTAGTGCTTCCAGTAACTGGAAGGTCAAGGGGCGATTTCCACTTTTCGATCATGGCCCTCATCGCACACATCGAGGGAAAATCGCTTACGCAACTTTGTTCCCATGCTATGGACGCGCGTCCCACTGCATCGATCCCACCCAAATGAAATGCCTGATTATCAATCTCGATCGGTCCCGCGATCGCCTCGCCCATGTAACGGCGGAGTTCGCGCGCATCGGCATCGCCTTCGAGCGAGTCGCCGCCATCGATGCGCGAGATCGGCCGGATCTGGCCGAAATGCCGCAGGGCAAGAAGCATTTGCGCCTGGCCGACGCCGAGATCGCCTGCCTGCTCAGCCACCAACAGTGTTGGTCGATGATCGCTGCAGGTGAGGATGCTTACGCGGCGATTTTCGAGGACGATGTCGTTTTCCCGGACAAAGCCGGTGCTTTGCTTGCCGATGCGGGCTGGATTCCCGCTGATGCGGACATCGTCAAGTTGGAAACGTTCTTCAACCGAACCGTAATTTCACGCAAGCAAGTCGCCTGCGGTCACGGTTTTTCCGCGAGCAGACTGCACGGGCTCCATATCGGTACGGCGGGATACATCCTGTCCAGACAGGCCGCGCGGGACCTTCTTGCGGCAACGAACGAGATCAGCATTCCCGTCGATCACCTCATCTTCAATCCGCGTTTTGCGACCTCGTCCGACAAGGTCATTTACCAACTCGTCCCGGCATTGTGCCTGCAGGCACAATTCCTCGGCGACATTCCGGTGAGATTGCCAAGCCTGCTCAAGCAGGAGCGAACAGAGGAATGGGTGGCAAGCGGGATAGGTAAACAGCGCCAGAAGCCAATCACCGCCAAGGCAAGGATCGAGGCCAGGCGGTTGACGCGGCAGATCGCCGATCTCTTCCGGCTCCGGCGCGAGATGATCATCCCTTTCTGGTATCGCGGCCGACGCGTCCGTCCGCCCCATACACAGCGCCGTGAAAACGCGCTATAGACGCCGCGCAAAGGCGAGGCCCACCGGCAATCCATGGCAAAAATCTCCCTCAAGCTCGACGCGCTGATCGACAGCGAGGCTTTGCGCCGCGACATGACGGCGCTGATCTCGGCGGCCAGCGGCGCCGAGCCCGGCGCGCGCGTCGGTGCGCTCCGGCTGCTGAAGGATCGGCTGACCGAGGGCCGCAAGGTTGCCGAGCGCATGCTGATGGACGATGGCAGCGGCACGGCCTGCGCCGCCCGGCTGTCGCATCTGATGGACGAGATCATCCGCGCCCTCTACGAGTTCGCCGCGACCCACGTCTACCGGGTGAAAAGCCCCTCGACCGCAGAGCGCATGGCGGTCGTTGCCGTCGGCGGCTATGGCCGCGGCACGCTGGCGCCGGGCTCCGACATCGACCTGTTGTTCCTGCTGCCCTACAAGCAGACGCCGTGGGGCGAACAGATCGTCGAATATATGCTCTATATGCTGTGGGACCTCGGGTTGAAGGTCGGCCACGCCACCCGCAACATCGACGAGTGTCTCAGGCTGTCGCGCAGCGACATCACCATCCGCACCACGATCCTGGAAGCGCGGTTCCTGTGGGGCGAACAGAAGCTCTTCGACGAATTGCTGACCCGCTTCGACCATGAAGTGGTGCGCACCACCGGACCGGAATATGTGCAGGCCAAGCTCGCCGAACGCGATGATCGCCATGCCAAGGCCGGCGAAAGCCGCTATCTGGTCGAGCCCAACGTCAAGGACGGCAAGGGCGGCCTGCGCGATTTGCAGACGCTGTTCTGGATCGCCAAATACTTCTATCGCGTGCGCACCGGCGAGGAACTGGTCGAAAAGGGCGTCTTCACCGAAGCCGAGTACCGCGAATTCCAGAAGGCCGAAGACTTCCTGTGGGCGGTGCGCTGCCACATGCATTTCCTCACCGGCAAGCCAGAGGAACGGCTGCATTTCGATATCCAGCGCGAGATCGCCGAACGGCTGGGCTACACCACGCATCCCGGTCTGTCGGCGGTCGAGCGCTTCATGAAGCACTACTTCCTCGTCGCCAAGGATGTCGGCGACCTCACACGCATCTTCTGCGCCGCGCTCGAGGAAGAGCAGGCCAAGCATGTGCCCGGCTTCAACCGCATCTTCCTCACCTTCCAGCGCCGCAAGCGCAAGCTGGCAGGCACGTCGGACTTCATTGTCGACAATCACCGCATCAACGTCGCCGACGACAGCGTGTTCGAGCGCGACCCGGTCAATCTGCTCAGGCTGTTCTGGTTCGCCGACAAGCACGGGCTGGAGTTCCATCCCGATGCGCTGAAGCTGCTCACCCGCTCGCTCGGTCTGGTCAACAAGTCGCTGCGGCGCGACGAGGAGGCCAACCGGCTGTTCCTCGACATCCTGACCTCGGACCGCAATGCCGAGCTTAATTTGCGGCGCATGAACGAGGCCGGCCTGCTCGGCAGGCTGATCCCCGATTTCGGCAGAATAGTCGCCATGATGCAGTTCTCGATGTACCACCACTATACGGTGGACGAGCACCTGATCCGCTGCATCGGCGTCTTGGCCGAGATCGAGCGCGGCGATGGTGAAAAGGTGCATCCGCTGTCGCACACGCTGATGCCGGGGCTAGAGAAGAGCCGCGAGGCACTCTATGTCGCGGTGCTGCTGCACGACATCGCCAAGGGCCGGCCGGAGGATCACTCAGAGGCCGGCGCCCGGATCGCACGCCGCATCTGCCCGCATATGGGGCTGTCGGCCGCCGACACCGAGACCGTCGCCTGGCTGGTCGAGAACCATCTGGTGATGTCGATGACGGCGCAGACGCGCGACCTCAACGACCGCAAGACGATCGAGGATTTCGCCTCGATCGTGCAATCGGTCGAGCGGCTGAAAATGCTGTTGATCCTGACCGTCTGCGACATCAGGGGTGTCGGGCCGGGCGTGTGGAACGGCTGGAAGGGCCAGCTCCTGCGCACGCTCTACTACGAGACCGAACTGCTTTTGACCGGCGGCTTCTCGGAAGTGTCGCGCGCCAAGCGGACGGCGGCGGCGCGCGAGCGGCTGGCCGAGGCGCTGGCCGATTGGCCGGACAAGGCCCGCAAGCGCTATGTCGGCCTGCATTACGAGAACTATCTGCTGACGGTCGACCTCCCCGATCAGCTGCGCCATGCCGAATTCATTCGCGAAGCCGACGCGGCAGGCAAGAAGCTCGCCACCGTGGTCAGGACCCACCAATTCGAGGCGGTGACCGAGATCACCGTGTTGGCGCAGGATCATCCGCGCCTGCTTTCGGTTATTGCCGGCGCCTGTGCCGGCGCCGGCGGCAACATCGTCGACGCGCAGATATTCACCACGTCCGACGGCCGCGCGCTGGACATCATCCTGATCTCACGGGAATTCGACCGCGACGAGGATGAGCGCCGTCGCGCCGAGCGCGTCGGCCGGCTGATCGAGGACGTGCTGTCGGGCAAGAGCTGGTTGCCGGAGATGATCGAGAAGCGCACCCGGCCGCGGCGCGGCGCCAAGGTGTTCAAGATTCCGCCGCGCGCCGAAATCCGCAACACGCTGTCGAACCGGTTTTCGGTGATCGAGGTCGAGGGACTGGACCGGCCTGGGCTGTTGTCGGAAATCACCAGTGCGTTGTCCGATCTCTCGCTCGACATCGCCTCGGCCCACATTACCACCTTCGGCGAGAAGGTGATCGACACTTTCTATGTCACCGACCTTACGGGGCAGAAGATCGACAATCCGGCGCGCACCGCCGCCATCCACACAAGGCTGATCGCGGCACTTGAAGGCGTTGTCCCGGAGCGCGGCGGCAAGGCCAAGGCGGCGGCCGAGTGACCATCACTTTGTCCCAATCACCCCCTTTGTCCCAATCATCCCCTTTGTCCCAACCATCCAGGCAATCTCCCCGCGCATGAGCCTCGTCAAGAAATTCGCCACGGTTGCGTCCGGCACGCTGATGAGCCGCGCCCTTGGCTTTGGCCGCGAAATGCTGATGGCGGCCGCACTCGGCACCGGGCCGGTGGCGGACGCCTTCAACGCCGCCTTTCAGTTTCCCAACACGTTTCGCCGGCTGTTTGCAGAAGGCGCCTTCAACGCCGCTTTCGTGCCGCTGTTTGCCAAGGAGATCGAGACTCACGGCACCGACGGCGCCAAGCGCTTTTCGGAGGAAGTGTTCGGCGTCCTGTTCACCGCACTTCTGGCGCTGACCATCGTCATGGAATTGGCGATGCCGCTGATCGTGCGCTATCTCGTGGCGCCGGGCTTTGCCGACACGCCGGGTAAGTTCGAGACGACCGTCCTGCTGGCGACGATCATGTTCCCGTATCTCATCTGCATGTCGCTCGCAGCGATGATGGCCGGCATGCTGAATTCGCTGCGCCGCTATTTCGCGGCTGCCGTGGCGCCCGCATTCCTCAACATCATCCTGATCAGCGTGCTCGGCTACGCCTGGTACCACGGCAGGGATGCCCGTGAGGTCGGTTTCAGCCTGTCCTGGGGCGTGCTGGCGGCGGGGCTGGTGCAGCTTGCCATCGTCTGGGTGGCGGTGCGCAATGCCGGCATCACCATCGGCTTTCGCCGGCCGATGATGACGCCCAACGTCAAGCGCCTGCTGATCCTGGCGCTGCCGGCGGCGATCACCGGCGGCATCACCCAGATCAACCAGCTGATCGGCACGGCGATCGCGTCGGCGCAGGACAGCGCCGTGTCGTCGCTTGCTTACGCCGACCGCATCTACCAGCTGCCGCTCGGCGTCGTCGGCGTCGCGGTGGCCATCGTGCTGTTGCCGGAGCTGTCGCGGGCGCTGAAATCGGGCAATCTGGTCGAGGCAGCCAATCTGCAGAACCGCTCGGTCGAGTTCACCCTGTTCATGACCTTGCCGGCGGCGGCGGCCCTTTGGGTAATGGCGGAGCCGATCGTGCGGCTGGTCTATGAGCGCGGCGCCTTCGCCGCCAACGGCTCGACGCCGACCGTGGCCGCGATCCTGGCGATTTTCGGCCTCGGCCTGCCGGCCTTCGTGCTGATCAAGGCCTTCACTCCCGGCTATTTCGCCCGCGAGGACACGCGCACGCCGATGATGTTCGCCGCCATCTCGGTCGGCGTGAACGTGATCACCGCGCTGACGCTGTTCCCGAAAATGGGCGCGCCCGGCATTGCGGTGGCCTCGGCCGTCGCCGGCTGGGTCAACGCGGTGATGCTGCTTGCGGTGCTGATCCGACGTGGCCATTGGGGCCGCGACGTGCCATTGCTGAAGCGCATTCCGCGCCTGGTGCTGTCGGCTGCGGTGATGGCGGTGGCGCTCTATTTCGCCGAGCACTGGCTGGCCGTCAGGCTCGGCCCCGGCTCGCCACTGGTGATCAAGGCAACGACGCTGCTGGCGCTGGTAGCCGGCGGCGCTCTGCTCTACTTCATCACGGCCTTTGCCACCGGCGGCGCCGATTTCGGCATGATCCGGCGCAATATTGGGCGGAAGGGCACACCGCCGGTCACGGAACAGTCTCCAGATCCGTAAGCCTAACCGTAGAACCTGGTTAAACTTCGCCAGACAATTTGTCGTGAACCGAGCGTGGCAGCGGTTCGGGTGCCTGCTTGCTAAGCTCGACCCCGAATTCGGCCCGAAGCCGCGCCGCTGTTTCAAGCGGCGTCTCGTGGTCCTGTCGGGGCTTTGGGGCTTCCTCGTTGTTGACGGCGGGCATCGATTTCTCATCCGATGATATGCAATGCAGGTACAAATATATCATAAATATCGATGTCAGCGCCGCCCCTCATTGCCCTGCCGGGCATTTCTCCCCGTGAACGGGGAGGCTGAACATGGCGCCAGCGCTTTCTCTGGCGATTGGCGAAGCGGGCGATGACGGCGTTTTTCTCCCCGTCTCTATAGGTAGTGTGCTGAGAGTTCTGCAAATTCGCTGAGAGAGGGCGGTCATGGCAGGCTGGTGATGTTCAACGTCACCGATTCCCTGGAAGGAACGCCA
>NZ_JAMYOJ010000028.1:0-69011 GCF_040319795.1 Mesorhizobium sp. M0862 | reverse complement strand
GACGACCTGCGCGAGCACAAGAAGCTCGCTCTGCGCCAAGCCGCATGACCAGCATCATGGCTGCCCCATTTTGCAGAACTTGACGCACACAACCTCTTTTTGCACCGCTGGATTCTAGCGCAGACGTCACCGAATGAAACCTCGGGTCTGCGCCGCGTCGCTTCGCTCCTTGCTCCGCCCATGGATGAGGAAGCGACGGGCCTTTTCGCAAATCGCCGCGGTATGCGATCTGCCTTAACTCGGCACTTATCGCTCCACCAAATTTTTCGGATGTCTTACCCCACCTCGATCACAGCCTTGATCAACCCCGATTTCTCATGCGCCCAGCGGGCGAGATCGTCCGGCGTGCCGGCCAGCGTGGTGCGGTGGGTGACGAGTTTTGCCAGAGGCACGGCGCCGTTGCGTATCGAGGCGGCGACGTGGTCGAAATCGACTTTCAGCGCGTTGCGGCTGCCGATCAATGTCATTTCGCGCTTGTGGAATTCCGGGTCGGAAAAGACGATGTCGTCCTTGACGACACTGACCAGCACGAGCGTGCCACCATGCGCGACATGTGCGAAGGCCGACTGCACCGAGGCGGTGTTGCCGGTGGCGTCGAAGACGATGTCGAACCCTTCGCCGCCGGTTGCCTCGCGCACCAGTTCGGCTGCCGCTTTTTGTGAGCCGTCGAGCGTGGCGAAGCCGAGTTCGCCTTTTGCAAAATCCAGCCGCTCCGTGCTCATGTCGAGCAGGCTGACATCGAGCCCGGCGATGCGCGCAAACAGCGCTGCGCCAAGGCCGATCGGCCCGGCGCCGATGACCAGCGTGCGGGCGCCTGGTTCGGCGCGAGCGCGCCGCACGGCATGCGCGCCGATGGCGAGGAATTCCACCGCCGCCGCATCGGCCAGCGATAAGCCGTTTGCCGGATAAAGATTCCGTGCCGGCACCAGGATCTGCTCGGCCATGGCGCCGTCGCGATGCACGCCAAGCACTTCGATCCTGACGCAGCAATTCGGCTTGCCGTGCCGGCAGGCGATGCATTTTCCGCAAGCGAGATAGGGATTGATGATGACGGGCTCGCCCACGGCAAGGTCGACATCTTCGCCGGTCTCGACGACGGTGCCCGACACTTCATGGCCCATGATGCGGGGATAGGCAAGGAACGGGTGCTTGCCTTCGAAGATGTGGTAGTCGGTGCCGCAGATGCCGACATGGCTGACGGCGACCAGCGCCCAGCCGGCAGGCGGCGCTCCTGGCGCCGGCCGGTCTTCCAGGACAAGCTCGCCGGGCGAGCGGCAGACAACAGCTTTCATTCGGCAATTCCAGTGTTTCTCAAAAAAGGCGCCGGTCCGTTGTTAAGCAGGCCGGCGCAGAAGGTCAGGGAGAATTACTTGCCGCGACGGCGCAGCCCGTCGAAATAGACGATGATTATGATCAGCGCGCCGGTGATGATGCGCTGCCAGAACGAGTTGACGTTGAGCAGATTGGCGCCGTTGTTGATGGTGGCCAGGATGAAGGCGCCGAGCAGCGGGCCATGCACCGAGCCGACGGCGCCGAACAGCGAAGTGCCGCCGATCACCGATGAGGCGATCGCCTGCAACTCCCAACCTTCCGCCTGGGTCGGGTTGCCGATGCCGATGCGCGCCGCCAGCAGCACGCCGACGAAGGCCGCGCACAGGCCCGACAGCGTGTAGGCCATATAGATGGTGCGCTGGACATTGACGCCCGAGAGGCGCGAGGCCTCGGCATTGGATCCCACAGAGAAGAGATAGCGGCCCCAGCGGCTGTGGTGCAGGAAGATGTAGGCCGGGATACCGACCAGGATCACCATCCAGAACAGATTGGGGATGCCGACAAAGGAACTGCGCGAGAACGCGGTGAAGCTGTCGCTGTTGATGTTGATCGAATTGCCGTTGGTCATCAACAGGCCGATGCCGCGCAACGAGGTCAGCGTCGCCAGCGTGATTATGAATGGCGGCAGGCCCATCTTGACGATGCCGAAGCCGTGGAACAGGCCGATGGCAACGCCGACCAGCAGCGTCACCAGAATGGCGACCCAGATCGGGAAGCCAGCATTGATCATCATGGCGACAATGACGGTGGCGAAGCCGACCACGGCGCCGACCGAGAGGTCGATGCCGCCGGTGATGATGACGAAGGTCTGGCCGACCGCCATGATGGCGATCATCGAGCCCTGCCGCAAAAGATTGGCGATGTTGTTGGAGGAGGCGAAGCTCGGCGTCGCCACCGACAGCACGATCCAGAGCAGAACCAGCAACGCCAGAAGCGTCAGCCCGAACAGGACGTTGTAGTTCCGTTTCGGTTTTTCGATCGCGACGGTTTCGATGCTCATGGTTCCTCCCGTTTCTTGTTTTGTCAGCCGATCGCCTGCGTCAGCACGTCTTCGTGGCTAGCGGCGCGAAAACCGTGGCTCGCCACCAGTTTGCCGCGCCGGAACACGTGCAGCGTATCGGCGAGCTCGTAAACCTCGGGCAGATAGGACGAGATCAGGATGATGCCGGCGCCCTTGGACAACAGTTCCCCGAACAGGCGGTAGATCTCGGCCTTGGTGCCGACATCTACGCCGACCGTAGGCTCGTCGAAGATGAACAGCTTGGCGCCGTGCGCCAGCCATTTGCCGATGACGATCTTCTGCTGGTTGCCGCCGGACAGGCTGGAGGCCAGTGCGCCGCGTGTCGGCGTCTTGATGCGGAGGCCGGCGATCTGGCGATCGGCTTCAGCCTTTTCCTTCGTGTTCGAAATCAGCAGGTTGTTGGAGATGCGCTTGTAGATCGGCAGGTTGAGGTTGAGGCCGACCGGCAGGTTCAGGCACAGGCCCTGGTCGCGGCGGCTTTCCGGCGCCAGCGCCATGCCGAGCTTGATCGCGTCGTGCTCGGAATTGATGTGGACCGGCTTGCCTTGCCAAAGGACCTGTCCGGCCGACTTCTTGTGGCGGCCATAGAGCGTGGTGACGAACTCGCTCCGCCCGGCGCCGATCAGGCCATAGAGCCCGACGATCTCGCCGGCGCGCACCGTCATCGAGACGTCTTCGAAACCCTTGCCCGACAGGTTTTTCGCTTCAACGATCACGGCACCGGGGGTGAAATGCTCCTTATGGTAGACTTGCTCGATCGAGCGGTTGATCATCATCTTGACCAGCTCGGCGTCATTGGTCTCGGCAATGTTGCGGGTGCCGACCAGCGTGCCGTCGCGCAGCACCGAGACGCGATCGGCGAGTTCGAACACCTCTTCCATGCGATGGCTGATGTAGATGATGGTGACGCCTTCGCCCTTGAGCCTGCGGATCAGCGTGAACAGCTGGTCGGCTTCCTTGCGGGTGAGATAGGCGGTCGGCTCGTCGAAGATCAGGAATTTGGTGCCGCGCACGGTGGCGCGGGCGGCGGCGATCAGCTGCTGCTGGCCGATGGTGAGGTCACCCAGCATGACATGCGCCGGCAGGTCGAAGCCGAGACCGTCGATGATCTTCTGCGCTTCCTTGACCATGGCGCGCTGCTGCAGGATGCCGAAGCGCGAATTCTCCTCGCCGAGGAACATGTTGGCGGCGACGGTGAGATGGCGACAGAGCACGACCTCCTGATGCACGGCGTTGATGCCCAGCGCCATTGCCTCGTGCGGGGTTGCCAGCGCTGCCGGCTTGCCCTCCCAGATGACATCGCCGGAGGTGCGCGGCATGACGCCGGTCAGAAGCTTGATCAAGGTGGATTTGCCGGCGCCGTTCTCGCCGACGATGGCGTGGATCTCACCTGCCTTGAAGGCAAGGTGAACGGGCTTCAGCGCATGCGTGCCGGGATAGCGCTTTTCCAGCCCGTGCAGTTCGAGGATCGTCCTGCCGGGCGCTAGCGTTGGGGCCGGGTGCAGTTCCTGCGCCATGGGCGTCATGACAATCCTCCCAGATTGGCCTTACGATTGGCACGTCGCGATGCAGTCAAGCCGCATCGTCGAGGTGATTCAAGCCGGTGGATATTCAAGCTTGTATCCGGTGTTTCCGGGGCGCGAGGCCCCGGAAAGGATTTTTGGTCGACGGGCTCAGAGCTTCGGGTTGAGCAGGGCGTCGATCTTGGGGTCTTTCATGTTTGCCTTGGTCACCAGGTTGGCGCCTGTGTCGACATTGGCCTCGACCTTCTCGCCCTTCGAGGCGGCGAGCGCGGTCTTGATGCCGTCATAGCCCATCCGGTACGGATCCTGAACGACGAGCGCGGAAATGACGCCGTCATTGAGGAACTTGATCAGCTTCTCGTCGCTGTCGAAGCCGACCAGCGCCAGCTTGCCGCCAAGGTTGTTCTCGGCGACTGCCTGACCGACGCCCTGCGCCATGATCAGGTTGGACGCGAAGATGCCCTTGAGGTTCGGGTTGGCGGTGATCAGGTCGGTGGCGATGTTGAGACCGGTCGTTGCCTGGCCGTCGGCATATTTGTCGGCGACGAGCTTCAGCCCCGGATATTTCGCGGCCAGCTGCTCGGTGAAGCCCTGCTTGCGCTGCTCCAGCGAACCGGCGCCCGGCGCGTTGGTGATCAGCGCGACGTCGCCCTCGATCTTGCCGCCATTGGCTTCGCCGATGGCTGCTGCAAGACCGTCAGCGGCGACGCGACCGCCCTGCACATTGTCGGTGGTCAGGAACGAGGTGAACGCCTTGGAGTCGGCGCCGGAGTCGATGCCGATAACCTTGACCTTGCTGGCCGCTTCATCGATGGGCTTGCCGAGCGCCTTGAATTCGGTCGGCGCGATGACGATCGCGGCCGGGTTGCCGGCGACGGCATTCTCGAGGATCGAAACCTGGCCGTTGACGTCGGTTTCAGCCTGGGCGCCGAGTTCGGGTACGTTGACGCCGAGATCCTTGCCGGCCTTGCGGGCGCCGGCCAGGACGATCTGCCAGTAGAAGGACGTGGTGTCCTTGACGATGATCGGAATGGTCACGTCCGCCGCCGAAGCCGGCGCCGTCTGCAGCGTGCCGGCAAGCATCGAGGCGGCAGCAAGTGCCATCAGTGAGCGGCGGTTGAGAATGCTGGTCACGAATTTCATTAGGAATCCTCCCTAGATCGCCCGGTGAAGGTTGCGGAAGCTCCATTTGGATAGGCGCGGCCCAAAAGGAACTTTATCAATAAAAAACAGTTGCCGCTTTTTGATAGTGCATCGGTCCGGCCGACGCAAGCGGTGTTTCATATAGGCCTGCGCATGGCTCGGCGGGGAAACCTCCCTGCCGATCCTCAGTGCCACGTCCAGACGCTCCCGATCCTCCTTGATCATCATGGAATATTAATTCCACCGTCGAGTCAATATGGAATATTCATTCCTTCTTGAGAGCCGTGATCGTGGCGTTTCGTCAGCCGAGCTCCTGAACGATGGTGTAGGGAGTGTAGCGGGCGAATTCCGCTTGCGGCACCTGGACGTTGAACAGGTCGAGGTTGCGCGTCAGGTTGGCGGGCTTGGCCGTTCCGGTCAGCACGCTGGCCACGACAGGCTCCTGCAGCGGAAACTGCAATGCAGCCGCCGCCAGCGGATATCCGCCCTCATCAGCGATTTTCTCCATCGCCCCAACACGCTCGAGTATGTCCTGCGTCGCCGGCAGATAATCGAAATGCGCGCCGTGCACCGGCCCGGTCGCCAGGATGCCGGAGTTGAAAACGCCGCCGATGATGAGCGAAGTCTGTCGCTCACGACACAGCGGCAGCAACTCGGCTTCAGCCGAGCGGTCGAGCAGCGAATAGCGGCTGGCCAGCAGGATGCAGTCGAGCGGCGCTTCGCACAGCACGTCGAGGCAGATCTGCACCTCGTTGACGCCGAGCCCATATGCGGAAATCACGCCGGACGTTTTAAGCTCTTCCAGCGCCTTCAAGCCGCCGTCGATCAGCTGGCGAAAGTGCAGCTTCGTCTTCTCGACGCCATGTGTGTAGGTGCCGATGTCGTGCACAAACAGGATGTCTATCCGGTTCAGCCCGAGCCGGGCATAGGAGAACTCGACCGAGCGCATGATGCCGTCATAGGAGTAGTCGTAGTCGAGCGCGAAGGGCAGCGGGTCGACATAGGAATGATCGGGAACCTGGTCTTCCGGCACCGGGCGGAACAACCGTCCGACCTTGGTCGACAGCACATAGGAATCCCGCGGCTTGTAGCGCAGGAAATCGCCGGTCCGCCGTTCCGACAGGCCGAAGCCATAGAAGGGCGCGGTGTCGAAATAGCGCAGGCCGGCATCCCAGGCTGTCTGCAGCGTCTCCATCGCCGCTTCGCGCGGACACGCCCGGTAGAGCCCGCCGATCGCCGCCCCGCCGAAGCTTATCTCGGTTACCTCGAGCGCAGTCGTGCCGATGCGGCGTTTGTCCATCCACAGCCTCCCCTTGTGAGCCGTCTTTGCAGCCCGCTTTTTTCGTCGGTGGTTAGAGCGTCGCGCCGAGGTGCCACGGCACGAACTCGTTGTCGCCGTAGCCGAACGCCTCGCTCTTGGTCTTGCGGCCCGATGCCGTCTCGACGATGAGTTCGAAGAGTTCCCGGCCCATGCCGGCGATGGTCTTCTCACCCGAAGCGATGACGCCGCAATTGACGTCCATGTCCTCTTCCATCTGGTGGTACATGGTCGAGTTGGTGGCGACCTTGATCGACGGCGTGGGCCGGCAGCCGAAGCAGGAGCCGCGGCCGGTGGTGAAGACGATGATGTTGGCGCCGCCCGCCACCTGACCGGTCGCCGAGACCGGGTCGTAACCGGGCGTGTCCATGAACACCAGGCCACTGCCGGTGACCTTTTCGGCATAACCGAAGACGCCGTTGAGCGGAGTCTGGCCGCCTTTGGCCACGGCGCCCAGCGACTTTTCCAGGATGGTGGTCAGACCGCCGCGCTTGTTGCCGGGCGAGGGGTTGTTGTCGATCGAGGCGCCGTGCTTGGCGACATGGTCCTCCCACCATTTGACGAAACCGTCGAGCTTCTTGGCGATCTCCGGCGTTGCCGCGCGATAGGCGAGCAGATGTTCGGCGCCATAGATCTCCGTCGTCTCCGACAGGATGCCGATGCCGCCGACGCCGGCCAGGATGTCGACCGCCGCTCCCAGCGCGGGATTGGCGGTGATGCCCGACATGCCGTCGGAACCGCCGCATTGCAGGCCGACGACGATCTCCGAGACCGGGATCGGCTCGCGCTGATACTGGCCGACTTCCTCGGCGATTTCGGCGAGCACGCCCATCGCCTTTGCGACCGATTTGCGCGAACCGCCGGCGTCCTGGATGTTGAAATGGCGTTTTCCCGCCGCCGCACCCTTCTGGCCGTAAAGGGTGAGCTGGTTGACCTCGCAGCCGAGGCCGACCATCAACGCGCCGCCGAAATTCGGATGGCGGGTGTAACCGGCGAGCGTGCGGTGTAGCACCATCATGCCGTCGCCGGTGCCGCTCATGCCGCAGCCCTGGCCATGGACGATCGGGACGAAGCCGTCGATCCCCGGATATTTCGGCAACAGCACGCGGTTGGCCTCGTCGGCAATGGCGTGGCAGACGGTGGCCGAGCAATTGACGCTGGCGATGATGCCGATGAAGTTGCGCGTGCCGGCGCGGCCATCGGCGCGACGATAGCCCATGAATGTCCGGGCGCGGTCAGCTTCGGTGGCATGCTCCGCTTCGCTCGGCGGCACGACCGGCAGACGGCCGGACTCGAAGACCAGATTGTGCGAATGGACGTGGTCGCCGGGCGCGATGTCCTGGGTGGCGCGGCCGATGGCCTGGGCATACTTGACCACCGCCTCGCCGGCGGCGATAGGCTTGATCGCCACCTTGTGGCCGGGCTCGATCAAGGCCGTGGCGACGGCGCCGCCGGGCAGAGGGGTGCCGATCTCGATGCGGCCATTGGCGACCGCGACATTGTCGGCGGGGGACAGAAGAATGCTGTTCGAGGCGTTCACGGGCAGTTTCCTGGGTCTGTTCCTGGGGATGCGCGGATTGACACGCGTCTGTTTACATATAATGTCTTTTATCGTGAAAAAACATTTGTGCGTCAATTGTTTTTTCAGGAGGAGACCATGCGTCCGATGGACGCTTGGCTTGTGGGGAGCGGCGTCTGACACGCAGAGCGTTTTGCTTTGCCGGGTCAGCGCCAGGACATATGTGATATCGCGCTTCAAGCCAGCCACAGCAAGCGCCGGCGCGCAACGGGGCAGGGATGTCGAAGAGCAACAACGTCTACAAGGACGCTTACAACAGGGGTCTGCGGCTGCTCGATGAGACGCAGAGCCTGCCGTCGGAGCCGGAGCTGGGCACTTTGCTTGGCGTCAGCCGTACCACCGTGCGCACCATTCTGGCGCGCATGGAAGAGACCGGGCTGATCGCGTGGAACAAACGCAGCAAGACAGTGCTCAGGACGCCGAAGCCGGATGATTTCTTCCCCGAGGAGGAGACAGACACACTGGCCCAGATCATCGAGCGGTCGTTTATGCGCAGGTTGCTGGCCGGCGGCGCCGAGGCCGGCATGCAGATCAACGAGCTCGAACTGGCGCGCGAGATCGGCGTCGGCACCACCAGCGTGCGAGAGTTCCTCATCCGCTTCTCCCGATTCGGCCTGATCGAGAAGCGGCGCAACAGCCACTGGGTGCTGAAAGGATTTACGCGAGCCTTCGCGCTCGAACTCACTGAAATCCGCGAGATGTTCGAGATACGCTCGGCGGCGGCCTTTGCCGCCTTGCCTGGGGACAGTCCGGTCTGGGCGGATCTCGACCGGCTGGAAGACGAGCACCGGCTTCTGGCCAGCGAAATCGCCGTCCGCTTCAACGAATTCTCTGAGCTAGACGAGCGCTTCCACCGGCTGATCCACCGGGCGTCGCACAACCGCTTCATCGTCGATTTCTACGACGTCATCGCCATGATCTTTCACTACCACTACCAGTGGAACAAGGCGCAAGAGCGCGAGCGCAACGAAGTCGCGGTGAGCGAGCATCTCGCCTACATCGCGGCGCTGAAATCGCGCGATCTCGGCAAGGTCGACGCCGCCTGCCGCAAGCATCTGAAGTCGGCACGCCACACGCTGTTGACGTCGATTCCGGAAATCGGCGGCCGCCCGGCTTCCTGAGCGCGACGTCCGAAGGGAGGTTATGCGCACAAGATCTTTGCCTATGCATGTCGTTATCCCAAACCGCAGCGCACTTTTTGGCGACATGGATTGAACGCGCCGCGTTGCCGCAGCGATGATTTGGCGATTTTCCGCCGACATGCCGCGTGCTAGATATCCAAGCGTTGCTGCGTGAAGAGGCAGGTCTTTGGACTTCCGGCGTAAGAGATGGAGCATGACGGCCGCCTTTGTCGCGGCCTGTGTGCTGCTGCTCCAGTCGACGCTCGGCGTGTTTGCCTTCGGCATTGCGCCGGATGCCTCGCAACTCGACGTTTTCGGCAACGTCATCTGTACACATGAGGGGGCGGTCCAGCTTCCCGGCGGCGATCCGCACCAGCAGCATATGCCGGCGTGCTGCATGCTCGGCTGCAGCATGGCCTCCGTCGCCTATGCGCCGCCGGCAGGCGTCGGCCTGGCGCCGGTCAGCCAGTACTTGGAAACAGTCGCTTTTGCCCCGCCGGCAGTCAGGCATCCCGACGTCACGCGCGAGCGCTCTCCGGCCAATCCGCGCGCGCCGCCGCTTGCGGGCTGAAAACCGCCGCTCGCTTTGCGTAACCTGCGCAGGCGATAATCATCCAATGACAAACACGTTCGCAGCCCGACAACGGCGCGACCTTATATTCATGGAGCCTACCCATGTTCCGTTTTCTTCGTGCCGGCGCGTTGCACCGCAGCACCCGTTTATTCAGCACTATCGAGCAGCGTCTCGGCAGCGCCCTGTTCGCCTTTGCACTGTTGTTCGTCGGCTCCCATTCCGTCCTTGCGCATGAATTCAAGGCCGGTGACATCGAGATCAAGCATCCCTGGTCGCGCGCCACGCCGGCCGGCGCCAAGGTTGCCGGCGGCTATTTCACCATCGTCAACAAGGGCAGCGCGCCGGACCGGCTGCTGTCGATTGCCTCCGATATTTCGGGCAAGGCCGAACTGCATGAAATGGGAGTCAAAGACGGCGTCATGACCATGCGCCCGGTCAGTGGCGGCCTGGATATCCCGGCGGGCGGCAAGATCACGCTGGGTCCCGGCGCCTACCACGTGATGTTCATGGATTTGAAGCAGCCGCCTAAAGAAGGCCAGATGTTTGCCGCCACGCTGACTTTCGAGAAGGCCGGAACCGTGACCGTCGAGTTTGCCGTGCAAGCCATAGGCAGCGCGCCACCCCTCGAAGACAACGACTGACCAATCAATTTGCCAACCGATTTTTCGAGAGGGACCATCATGAACAAGTATCTTTTGCCGGCCGCTGCATTTCTTGTCCTGGGGACGAGCGCTGCCTTCGGCCATATCACGCTCGAAACCCAGGAAGCGCCGGTCGGTTCGACCTACAAGGCCGTGCTGCGCGTGCCGCATGGCTGCGAAGGCAAGGCGACGATTGCCGTGCGCGTGCAGATCCCGGAAGGGGTGATCGGGGTGAAGCCGATGCCCAAGCCCGGCTGGACGCTGCAGGTCAAGAAAGGCAAGTACGAGAAATCCTACCAGCTCTATGGCGAGGCGGTGACCTCGGGCGTCAAGGAAGTCGACTGGAGCGGCGGCAGCCTGCCGGATGAATTTTATGACGAGTTCGTCTTCCGCGGCACGTTGGCCGCCGATCTGCCGGCCGGGCAAAAACTCTATTTTCCGGTGGTGCAGGAATGCGATGGCGCCACCACGCGTTGGATAGAGATTCCGGCGGCTGGTCAGGATGAGGATGCGCTGGAAGATCCGGCGCCCGGCCTCAACCTGCTGCCGAAGAAATGATGCATTGGCGGCGCGCTGCTTCGAAGCGGCGCGCCACTGTTTTGGTGGATGGCATGAACGTGGCCTGTTTCCAGCGGATGGAACGGACAGCCGGCAGGTGCTTCGGCCTGCTGGCCGCGATCCTGCTGCTTGCCGTCCTTGCCACGCCAAACCAGGCCTTTGCCCATGCGGCGCTGATCAAGGCCGAGCCTGCCGACGGCGCGGTTCTGGAGCGAGCGCCGACGCAATTTTCGCTGACCTTCAGCGAGCCTGTGTCGCCGCTGGTGCTGACCTTGGTGCGGCCCGACGGTACGCCTGTCGCTTTGACCTCGTTTCGGTTGAGCGACCAAACGGTTGAGATCGACAATCCACAAAAGCTCGGGCCGGGCACCCATGTCTTGAGCTGGCGGGTGATTTCCGCCGATGGCCATCCGGTCGGCGGCTCGGTGCTGTTTTCCGTTGGCGCGCCAAGTGCGGCGCCGGCGGTGGGGGAAGCTGTCGATATAGATTTGCGGTCAGCGATCTGGACCGGCAAGGTTCTTCTCTACATCGGGCTTTTCCTCGGCATTGGCGGCGCCTTCGCGCTGACATGGCTGGCGCAAGGCCAGCGCTCAGGCCAGCGCTTCGTCATTGCCGCCATCCTGTGCGGGCTGGTCGCAGCACCCCTGTCGCTCGGGTTCCAGGGGCTGGACGCGCTGGGCGCGCCACTCGCCCGGCTGGCGCAACCGGTGGTCTGGCGGACGGCGCTTGGCACCAGCTTCGGCTGGACGGTGCTGATTTCGCTGGCGGCGCTCGGGCTTGGCCTGCTGTCGTTGGTCGGATCGCGTGCTGGCGCCAGGCCGTTGGCGCTCGCCGGGCTGGCCGGTGTGGGTGCAGCCCTTGCCGCCAGCGGCCATGCCAGTGCAGCCGAACCGCAATGGCTGACGCGGCCTATGGTGTTCCTGCATGGCGCCGGCATCGCTTTCTGGGCTGGAGCATTGCTGCCGCTCGGCCTGGCGTTGAGCAGCCAATCGGTGGAAGCCGGGGCGTTCCTGCGGCGGTTTTCGCGCGCGATCATGCCCGTGGTGGTAGTGCTTGCCGCCGCCGGTGTGGTGCTCGCCATCATCCAGGTGCAGACACCGGCGGCACTGGTCAACACCGCCTATGGCCGGCTGCTGCTGATCAAGCTGGCGCTGCTGGTGTTTCTGTTCACGCTGGCGGCGGTCAATCGATGGCGGCTCACCGCCTTGGCCGAGGCCGGAGCGACGGAAGTGCGGCGACGGCTTAGCCGCTCGATCTCAGTCGAAATGCTGATCGTGCTCCTGATCTTCGGCGTTGCCGCCGGCTGGCGCTTCACGCCGCCGCCACGGGCCCTGGCAATCGCCGCGGCACAACCGACGTCGGCCCATATCCACACTATGAAGGCGATGGCCGACATCGACATCACGCCCGGCCATACCGGGGAGGTCACCGCCTCCATCGTCATCATGGATGGCGATTTCGGCCCGCTCGACGCCAAGGAAGTGACGCTGGTGCTGTCCAAGCCCGATTCGGGGATCGAGCCGATCAAGCGTCCGACGACCAAGCCAGGCGACGGCACCTGGCGCGTCGATAATCTCGTCATTCCGATTCCAGGCCGCTGGACGGCGCGGCTCGATATTCTGGTTTCGGATTTCGAAGTGGTAAAGATCGAAGCGCCGATCGATATCCGCGCCGAGTGATATTCAGCCCGCCTACGAAGGGCGCTCAGCCGAGTTCCTGGGCTAACCCGATGAGATGCCCTTCCGGCCCGCGGATGTAGCAGAGCCGATACACGTCCTGGTAACGGACGACTTCACCGGCCAGCTGCGCGCCACGCTTGCGGAGCCTTTCAAGCGTGTCGTCGATGTCGTCCACGGTAAACATGACGCGCAGGTAGCCCAGGGCATTGACCGGGGCGTTGCGGTGATCGGCGACGACCGTCGGCGTGAGGAAGCGGGAGAGCTCGAGCCGGCTATGGCCATCCGGTGTGCGCATCATGGCAATCTCGACGTGCTGATCGCCGAGCCCGGTGACACGTCCGGCCCACTCGCCTTCGATCGTCGCCCGCCCTTCCAGTTCGAGGCCGAGCTCGCGAAAGAAGGCAATCGTCTCGTCGAGGTCATCGACGACGATTCCGACATTGTCCATCCGTTTGACTGCCATAAGTTCAACCTAACGTCATATGTTCGATCGGCAAGGCGTCGCCCGGTCACCAACTGACCCTTCCTGACTCGGTCTGACACAACGCAGACGCAACACAATTCGGCGAGGCGGTTGACGTGGCGCGAAAGGCTCGTCAATCATCTCGCCGAAAAATGGGCATCCCGAAAAACGCGGCCTCAACAAAATCCGAAAGCAGGGAAGAAACGATGGAAAAAGCCGAAATCGGTCTGATCGGCCTTGGCACAATGGGCTCCAACCTCGCGCTCAACATTGCCGAGCACGGGCACCGCATCGCCGTCTTCAACCGCACCAAGGCGCGCACCGATGCCTTCCTCGAAGGCGCCGGTTCGCTCAGGGACATGGTGGTGCCCTGCTACAGCCTGGAGGAACTGGCAGCTGCGATCAAGCCGCCGCGCCCGGTCATCATCATGGTGCTGGCCGGCAAGCCGGTCGACGAACAGATCGAAGCGCTGCGCGGCGTGTTGTCTGACAACGATATCGTCATCGATGCCGGCAACGCCAATTTCCGCGATACGATGCGGCGCTTTTCGGAACTGTCGGGCTCGGGTCTCACCTTCATCGGCATGGGCGTATCCGGCGGCGAGGAAGGCGCGCGCCACGGGCCGTCGATCATGGTCGGCGGCACCGAAGACTCTTGGAAGCGCGTCGAACGCGTGGTGACCGCGATCTCGGCCAAGTTCAAGGATGAACCGTGCGCTGCCTGGCTCGGCACAGACGGCGCCGGGCATTTCGTGAAAACCATCCACAACGGCATCGAATATGCCGACATGCAGATGATCGCCGAGATCTACGGTATCCTGCGTGACGGTCTCGGCATGGGGCCGAAGGAGATCGGCAAGGTCTTCGAGGACTGGAACAAGGGCCGGCTCGATTCGTATCTGATCGAGATCACCGCCAAGGTGCTGGCCGCTGACGATGCAAAGACCGGCAAGCCGGTGGTCGACATCATCCTCGACCGTGCCGGCCAGAAGGGCACCGGCAAATGGTCTGTCATCGAGGCGCAGCAGCTCGGCATTCCGGCGACGGCCATCGAGGCGGCGGTGGCGGCCCGCGTGCTGTCCTCGATCAAGGATGAGCGGCAGGCGGCCGAAAAAGCCTATGGCAATATCGGCGTCACCAAGATCTCCGGCGACAAGGCGGCACTTCTGAAAGACCTGGAGCTGGCGCTGCTCGCCGGCAAGATCGCCGCCTATGCACAAGGTTTCGCGGTGATGAGCGCCGCCTCGAAGGAGTTCAACTGGAACTTGCCGATGCCGACCATCGCCAAGATCTGGCGTGCCGGCTGTATCATCCGCTCGCAGATGCTCGACACCATGGCGGAAGCCTTCGGCTCGGGCGGCGCGTCCACCAACCTTTTGATGGCGCCGGCTTTCACCACCATGATGCAGGAGGCGCATCCGTCGCTCCGGCGCATCGTCGCAAGAGCGTCGGAGGCCGGTTCGCCCGTGCCGGCGCTGGCGTCGGCGCTTGCCTATTTCGACAGCTACCGCCAGGGCCGCGGCACCTCGAACCTGATCCAGGCGCAGCGCGATTTCTTCGGCGCGCATGGTTTCGAGCGCATCGGCGAGCAGGGGGCTTTCCATGGCCCATGGGGCAGCGGCGCTGCCGGCTAGGGTCAGGTGAGGCGGCCTCTCCGGTCGTGCCAGTCAGCCCTGATACGCGACGACGTCGCCTGGCTTGACCACAGTCTGCAAAGAGCCAAGTGCCGCGCCGCCTATCCAGCCCAGCACGGCGCGGGCAAGCTCGGTGCCGGCGAGGCGGAAGTCTTCGTTGACGATCAGCAACTCCCGGCGGAACAGATGCAGCAGTTCCGACGATTGCTTGGACACGACATCGACGTCGCGGCCGAGTTTCAGGCCGGCATCCTCGATGCCGGCGACGATGGCCAGCGTTGCTGCGGCGGCGCTGCTGACGAAACCGTCCGGCCTGACGTCGCGGCGCATCAACTGCGCGGTCCGCGTCCTGATCTGATCGATCGACTGGTCGATCGAAACAGCGTTGAACGGCACTTCGCTGGCGTCGACCTCGCTCAGTGCGTCGGCAAAGCCATTGACCGTGTGGTCGTAATAGGTGAGCCCGACCGGCGGCGCTACCAGCGCCAGCCGGCGCCGGCCGACGCTGGCCAGATGGCGCACCGCTTCGGCGGCGAAGGCGTAATTGTCGAAGTCGTGATAGGGGTGGACAAGCCCCATATCGGTGCGGCCATGCGTGGCAAAGGGTATGCCACGCTCCAGCATGTAGCGGGCGCGCGGGTCGTTGGGCTGCGTGCGTGAGATAATGACGCCATCGGCCGAGCCGGACTCGACCAGATACTTTACCGGGTCCAGCGGATCCTGCGAGCGCGAGTAGGGCGTGACGATCAGGTGATAGGGTGTGTCGGCAATGACCTCCGAGACGCCGTAGATGATGTCCGAGACAAAGCTCATGATCTCGCGCTCGGTATTGAGCACGAGGCTGATAACATTGGTCTTGCCAGTCCGCAGGCGCACGCCGGCGCGGTTCGGCCGGTAGCCGATCTGCCTGGCGACGAGTTGAACCCGCCGCCTGGTCTCGGCGCCGATCTCGGGTGCATCCTTGAGCGCGCGCGAGACGGTGGTGACGCCGAGCCCGGTCATGAAGGCAAGCGTTTTCAGCGTCGGCCGCTCATGTGCCGACGCCTCGTCGTCCTTCTCCGTCTGGTCCCTGTCCATTCGTCCCGCCCCGTCAGGCGCATAGCAGCCGCCGGACCAGCCGACAATCGCTTCGATGACGATGTGGCACGGTTCTTCGCCGTCAGGCCTCAATATACTGAAACGTTACAGATTTCCAACATCGCAGCGAGTGGGTCTCTCAAGCCATGGTTTTGGCAGGGTTTTGGCGGCCAGAAACGTTGCGCGAAAATCAGGTTCGAGACGTTTTTCTTGCGCTGCAGCATGATTTTGCAGCGCAGCACCCGGTTTTGCGCGGAGTTTGCCGGTTTGCACGCAACGAATTTGTTCGCGCCTCGAAAAAACATTCGAGCGCGTTTATCTCAGGGGTTGCACGCACCGCATAATTGCCGTATCGAAAATCTGTAACGTTTCAGATTCTGGGAGGAACCGAAATGCGCTATAGACTTTTGACCGCTGCCCTTGCCGCGACGGCCGCGCTTCAGCTTGCCGGCCCGGCGGCCGCCACCGACCTGGAAGTGACCCATTGGTGGACGTCCGGCGGCGAGGCGGCGGCGGTTGCGGAATTCGCGAAGGCTTTTGACGCGACCGGCAATCACTGGGTCGACGGCGCCATTGCCGGATCCGGCGGCACGGCACGGCCGATCATGATCAGCCGCATCACCGGCGGCGATCCGATGGGCGCCACCCAGTTCAATCACGGCCGGCAGGCCGAAGAACTGGTGCAGGCCGGCCTGATGCGCGACCTCACCGATGTCGCCACCAAGGGCAAGTGGACGGAAATCGTGCGGCCGAAGAGCCTGCTCGACAGCTGCACCATCGACGGCAAGATCTATTGCGTGCCGGTCAACATCCACTCCTGGCAGTGGTTGTGGCTGTCGAACGAAGCCTTCGAGAAGGCCGGCGTGCCGCTGCCGAAGGACTGGAATGAATTCGTGGCGGCAGCGCCCGCCCTGGAAAAGGCGGGCATCATCCCGCTCGCTGTCGGCGGACAGGCCTGGCAATCTTCCGGCGCCTTCGACGTGCTGCTGGCGGCGGTCGGCGGCACCGACGCGTTCCTTAAGGTCTACAAGGACAAGGATGCCAAGTTCGCCGCCGGGCCCGAGATCGCCAAGGTCTTCAAGGCCGCCGACGATGCCCGCAAGATGGCGAAGAACACCAATGTGCAGGACTGGAACCAGGCAACCAATCTCGTCATCACCGGCAAGGCCGGTGGCCAGATCATGGGTGACTGGGCGCAAGGCGAGTTCCAGGTTGCCGGCAAGGTCGCCGGCAAGGACTATGCCTGCTTGCCGGGCCTCGGTCTGAACGAAGTGATCGCCACCGGCGGCGACGCCTTCTATTTCCCGCTGCTCAAGGATGCCGACAAGTCCAAGGCGCAGGAGGTGTTGGCAGAGACGCTGCTCGACCCTAAGACTCAGGTCGCCTTCAATCTCAAGAAGGGCTCGCTGCCGGTGCGTGGCGACGTCGATCTCAATGCGGCGAACGACTGCATGAAGAAGGGTCTGGCCATCCTCGCCAAGGGCGCCGTCATCCCGTGGACGGACCAACTGCTTTCGCAGGATACCCAGAAGCAGAAGGAAGATCTCTTCGCCGAATTCTTCGCCAAGCCGGACCTGACCATCGAAGACGCGCAGAAGCGCTTCGCCGACCTCATCGCTTCGGCAGACTGACGTTGGAGGCAATACACCTCGCTCCCGGCCTTGCGAAAGCAGGGCCGGGATCGCACCGCCCTTACCCAGCCGGCTGACGAGATGAGCAAGAGCGAACGCCCCAACCCGCTGTTCCGCAACATCAATGCGAAGGTCGCCTCGATCCCGATGATCCTCACCGCGTCGGTGGTTTTCGTCGGCGGCACCGTCTGGACGGTGTTCTATTCCTTTACCAATTCGAAGCTGCTGCCACGGCTGAATTTCGCCGGGCTCGACCAGTATTACCGGCTGTGGGCGACGCCGCGCTGGCTGATCTCGATCGAGAACCTTTTGATCTACGGCGCGATCTCGCTGGTGTTCTCACTGGTCATCGGCTTCCTGCTTGCAGCGCTTCTCGACCAGAAGATCCGTTTCGAGGACACGTTCCGCACCATCTTCCTCTATCCGTTCGCGCTTTCCTTCATCGTCACCGGCCTGGTCTGGCAGTGGCTGCTCAATCCGGATTTCGGCATCCAGCATGTGGTGCGGGACCTCGGCTGGACGAGCTTCAACTTCGACCCGCTCTACAATTCCAGCATCGTCATCTACGGCATTTCGATTGCGGCGCTGTGGCAAGGCACCGGGCTCATCATGTGCTTGATGCTGGCCGGCCTGCGCGGCATCGACGAGGACATCTGGAAGGCGGCGCGGGTAGACGGGATCCCGATGTGGAAGACCTATCTGTTCATCGTCATCCCGATGATGCGGCCGGTTTTCATCACCACGCTGGTCATCATCGCGTCGGGCATCGTCAAGGTCTACGACCTCGTTGTCGCCCAGACCAGCGGCGGCCCCGGAATCGCCTCCGAAGTGCCGGCCAAATATGTCTACGACTACATGTTCTTCGCACAGAATCTTGGCCAGGGCTTTGCCGCCTCGACCATGATGCTGCTCTCGGTGGTGATCGTCGTCGTGCCGTGGGCCTACCTTGAATTCGGAGGCAGGAAGCGTGGCTGACCCGGCCGTCCCTTTGCCCGCCAGCGCGGGTGCCGCCGAGCGCGAAGCCTCGGGGCCGCGCGGGCCGAAGCCGCGGCATGTCTTCTCGCGCCGCAACATCTTCCTCTATGGCACGCTGATCGTGGTGGCAGTCTACTATCTGCTGCCGCTCTATGTGATGGTGGTCACCTCGCTTAAGGGCATGCCCGAGATACGGATGGGCAATATCTTCTCGCCGCCGCTCGAAATCACGTTCGAACCGTGGGTGAAGGCGTGGGCGACCGCCTGCACCGGCCTCAATTGCGACGGGCTTTCGCGCGGCTTCTGGAATTCGGTGCGCATCACCGTGCCGTCGGTGCTGCTGTCGATCGCGATCGCCTCGGTGAACGGCTATGCGCTCGCCAACTGGCGCTTCAAGGGCGCCGACACATTCTTCGTCATCCTGATCGTCGGCGCCTTCATCCCCTATCAGGTGATGATCTATCCGATCGTCATCATCCTGCGCGAGATCGGACTCTACGGCAGCCTCAGCGGCCTGGTGATCGTCCATTCCATCTTCGGCATGCCGATCCTCACGCTTTTGTTCCGCAACTATTTTGCCTCGATGCCGGAAGAGCTGTTCAGGGCGGCACGGGTCGACGGCGCCGGCTTCTGGGGCATCTTCCTGCGGATCATGGCGCCGATGTCGCTGCCGATCTTCGTCGTCGCCATCATCCTGCAGGTGACCGGCATCTGGAACGACTTCCTGTTCGGCGTCGTCTACACCCGCCCCGACACCTATCCGATGACGGTGCAGCTCAACAACATCGTCAATTCGGTGCAAGGCGTGAAGGAGTACAACGTCAACATGGCCGCCACCATCCTGACCGGGCTCGTGCCGCTCATCGTCTACTTCATTTCCGGCAAGCTTTTCGTGCGCGGCATCGCCGCCGGTGCGGTGAAAGGGTGATGGCGATGACGGCAGCCAACGGCACCAGCGTTTCGATCCAGGACCTGTCCCTGAATTTCGGCTCTGTATCGGTGCTGCAGACCCTCAATCTCGAGGTCGCAGAGGGCGAGTTCATCGTGCTGCTCGGTCCCTCGGGCTGCGGCAAGTCGACCTTGCTCAACTGCATCGCCGGGCTGCTCGATATTTCCGAAGGCCGCATCTTCATCAAGGGCAAGAACGTCACCTGGGAAGAGCCCAAGGATCGCGGCATCGGCATGGTGTTCCAGTCCTATGCGCTTTATCCGCAAATGACGGTGGAGAAGAACCTGTCGTTCGGCCTGCGCGTTGCCGGCGTGCCCAGGGATGAGATCGCCAAGCGCATCGCACGCGCCGCCGAGATCCTGCAGATCGAGCCGCTTTTGCAGCGCAAGCCCGCGGCCTTGTCCGGCGGCCAACGCCAGCGCGTGGCGATCGGGCGGGCGCTGGTGCGCGACGTCGATGTCTTCCTGTTCGACGAGCCACTATCCAATCTCGACGCCAAGCTGCGCTCGGAACTGCGCGTCGAAATCAAGCTTCTGCATCGCAAGCTGCAGAACACCATGATCTACGTCACCCACGACCAGATCGAGGCGATGACGCTGGCCGACCGTATCGCGGTCATGCGCGGCGGCGTCATCCAGCAGCTCGACGCGCCGCAGACGATCTACAACCGGCCGGTCAACCGTTTTGTCGCGGGCTTCCTCGGCTCGCCGGCGATGAATTTCCTCGAAGGGGAGCTGGAAGCCGGTGCTGCTCCGGCGTTCAGGACCGACGGTGTTTCGGTGCCGCTCGACCGCTATACCTTTGACGGCACGGAGCGCCCGGCCGGCGCTTGCGTGCTGGGCATCCGGCCTGAACACATCGCTTTCGGTGACGCTGCAAAGTCGATGCCGTTTTCCGCCGGCGGTTCGGTCGAGATCGTTGAGCCGATGGGTTCCGACACGCTGGTGTGGACCAAGCTTGCCGGCCGCAACTTCTCCTTCCGCGTCGAAGCGGAACGGACGCTGCGCAGCGGCGATCCGATCCAGTTCGGTTTCGATCCGGCGCGCGCCTCGCTGTTCGACGCTGCGACCGGCAATCGCCTGTGACCCTCTAGAATCATCCGCAAACCATCCTCCCAAGAACGACCGAAACGATCCCCCGAAAACATCCCCAAGCCTTAACCACCCAAGAAACGGACAGAGACGATGAACTGGTCATTCCAACTCTACAGCGCCCGCAATTTCCAGCCGTGGGACGGCATCCTGAAAATGCTTGGTAAGCTCGGCTACAAGGAAGTCGAAGGTTTCGGCGGCGTCTATGACGACCCCAAGGCGTTCCGCGCCGAACTCGACAAGAACGGGCTTTCGATGCCGACCGGACATTTCTCGATCGATGCGCTGGAGAATGATTTCGACGGCGTACGCAAAACAGCCGACGCACTCGGCATCACGCTCGTCATCTGTCCCTATCTGCTGGCCGAGCAGCGGCCGGCCGACGCTGCCGGCTGGCGCGGCTTTGGCGAGCGTCTGGCCAAGGTCGGCGAGACCGCAAAAAAAGCCGGCTACGGCTTTGCCTGGCACAACCATGATTTCGAGTTCAAGACACTCGCCGACGGCTCGGTGCCGCAGGATCACATCCTGTCGGCTGCGCCCGACATCGGCTGGGAGATGGACGTCGCCTGGGTAATCCGCGGCGGCGTTGATCCGCTGCCGTGGATCGAAAAGCACGGCAAGCGCATCAGCGCCGTCCATGTCAAGGACATGGCCAAGTCAGGCGAAGGCCTTGACGAGGACGGCTGGGCGGATGTCGGCCACGGCACCATCGACTGGGCCGGCCTGATCAAGACACTTCAGGCGAAGAGCGCGGCCAAATATTACGTCATGGAACAGGACAACCCCAACGACATCGAGCGCTTCGCCAGCCGCTCGCTCGCATCCGTCAAGGCTTACTAGGAACAATCATCATGGCAAAGAAACTGGGTATCGGCGTCATCGGCTGCGGCAACATCTCGAAAGCGTATTTCTCGCTGGCGCCTCTGTTTCGCGGCATCGAGATGCGCGCCTGCGCCGACATCAACATGGACGCGGCCAAGGCACGGGCGAAGGAGTTCAAGCTGCGCGCCGAGACCGTCGAAGAACTGCTCAAGGATGACGAGATCGACATCATCGTCAACCTCACCATCCCGGCGGTGCACTACGGGGTGTCGAAGCAGATCCTCGATGCCGGCAAGCACGTCTATTCGGAAAAGCCGTTCGTGCTGTCGGTCAAGGAAGGCCTCGACCTCAAGAGCCGGGCCGAGAAGAAAGGGCTGCGCATCGGCTCGGCCCCGGACACGTTCCTGGGCGGCGCGCACCAGCTGGTGCGCAACCTCATCGACACCGGCGCGCTCGGCAAGATCACCAGCGGCACCTGTCATGTGATGGGCCACGGCATGGAGCACTGGCACCCCAATCCCGATTTCTTCTTCCAGCCGGGCGCCGGGCCGGTGCTCGACATCGGGCCTTACTATATCACCAACCTGATCCAGCTGATCGGGCCGGTGAAGCAGGTGGCGGCCTTCGCGACGACGCCTGCCAAGGAACGCACGATCTCGTCGAAACCGCGCGCGGGCGAAAAAATCCCGGTCAACACGCCGACGACGATCCACGGCCTGCTGGAGTTCGAGAACGGCGCCGTGGTCACGCTCAACACCAGCTGGGACGTCTGGGCGCATGGTCATGCGCCGATGGAACTCTATGGCGAAACGGGCACGGTGTTCGTGCCGGATCCGAATTTCTTCGGTGGCGACGTGCGCATAACCGAGGCGGCAAAACCGGTGAAGAAACTGCCGAAATGGCAGCATCCGTTCGGCGTGCCCAACGAAATGCACGGCCAGGGCATGATGGCCAACTACCGCACAGCAGGCCTTGCCGACATGGCGCTGGCGATCGCCGAGGGCCGGCCGCATCGTTGCTCGATGGAGCTCGCGCTGCATGCCGTCGACGTCATGACCGGCCTGTTGCGGTCGGGCGAGACCGGCAAGTTCGTCGCCATGCAGACCAGCTGCGAGCGGCCGGCTGCACTCGGCGTCAAGGACGCAAAAGGACTGTTGGCGAAGCAGAAATGAGGTAGAAGGGTGTGGGCGCGCGCGCGCCGCCACCCATACAATCCAGGATCTGTACCCATGCGCTGGCAGCCGGCTGAACACCGCTATGAGAAAATGCTCTACAACAGATGTGGGCGATCCGGCCTGAAACTGCCGGCGATCTCGCTCGGCCTGTGGCACAATTTCGGCAACGACACGCCGCACAAGACCAAGCAGGCGATCGCGCGCAAGGCCTTCGATCTCGGCATCACCCATTTCGATCTCGCCAACAATTACGGTCCGCCGCCGGGCTCGGCCGAGATCGCCTTCGGCGAGATATTGCGCACCGACTTCGCCGGCTATCGGGACGAGCTGATCATCTCGACCAAGGCCGGCTATGAGATGTGGGCAGGGCCTTATGGCGAATGGGGCAGCCGCAAATATGTGCTGGCGAGCCTCGACCAGAGCCTGAAGCGGATGGGGCTCGACTATGTCGACATCTTCTATTCGCACCGCTTCGATCCGGATACGCCGCTTGAGGAAACGATGGGCGCTCTCGACCATGCGGTGCGTTCCGGCAAGGCGCTCTATGCCGGCATCTCGTCCTACAATTCGCAGCGCACGCGCGAGGCCGCCGACATATTGAAGCAGCTCGGTACGCCCTGCATCATCCATCAGCCGAGCTATTCGATGCTCAACCGCTGGGTCGAAGAGGACGGACTGCTCGATACGCTGGAAGGGCTCGGTGTCGGATCGATCGTGTTCTCGCCGCTGGCGCAAGGCATGCTGACCGACAAATATCTCGGCGGCATCCCCGAGGGTAGCCGCGCCAGCCAAGGCAAGTCGCTGCGGCCCGCCTTCATCAACGAAAAGACCATCGCTAACATCCAGGCGCTGAACGCGATCGCCGGCAAGCGTGGCCAGACGCTGGCGCAGATGGCGCTGGCCTGGGTGCTGCGCAAGGGCCGGGTCACCTCGGCGCTGATCGGCGCCAGCCGGCCCGAACAGGTCGAGGACTGCGTCGGCGCGCTCAAGGTGCTCGAGTTCAGCGATGCCGAGCTCGCCGAAATCGACACTTACGCACGCGAGTCCGACATCAATCTGTGGGCGGCGTCGGCCGAGCGCAAAGGCCCGCCGCGGAAGTAAGCGGAACAGCCGGCACCGGACATGAATCAAAACGGCGGGAAAGATCCCGCCGTTTTGCGTTTATCAAGCTTCGGGCCCGTTCAGGGCTTCTTGGCCGTGCCGAGACCGGCCTTGGGCGCCGCCGCGGCTGCCGGAGCCGGGGTCTTCATCTTGGCTTCGATCCAACCCGTATAGTTGGCCAATCGCGTGTAGATGCCATAGGCATTCTTGTGGCCGCAAGCGGCGGTGCCGTCGGACGGACCTTCGCCCCAGGAGACGACGCCGACCTGGACCGGACCGTTGGCGCCGGTCATGAACAGCGGACCGCCGCTGTCGCCGTTGCAGGCGTCGCGTTCGCCGCTGTCGGTGCCGGCGCAGATCATGTTCTTGGTCAGCGGATCCGACATATCGGCGGCGATCGCATTGGCGGCGGCATCGATGCCCTTTTCCGAATAACGCATCCGATGCGAGAGATCGCCAAGTGCCGCCTTCAGGTCATGCGCATAGATCGACTTGATGCCGCTGTTGCAGGCAGCGCTCGGCTCGAGATCGAGATCGGCCACCATCAGCGCGGTCGGGAAGGTGCCGTCCTGCATCTTGCCCCAGCCGATGACCGTGGTCTTGCCGCTGTCTGGCGTCGGCTCATTGGTGATCTTGATGACCGGCGCATCGGCGGGCTCCGCCAGCCGGAGCAGGCCGAGATCATTGTCCAGCGTCTGTTCGCTGTAGCCCTCGTTGACGATGACCTCGACCACCTTGTAGCGCTTGCCTTCGGTAAGATCGGTGGCGCCGGTCAGCACGGTCACCGTGTCGGGCGAAATCGGCCGGCCCTTGTCGTTGAGGCAGTGCGCCGCCGTCAGCACCCATTGCGGAGCAATCAGGCTGCCGCCGCAGAATTGCGCGTTCGGCTGCGAGGCCGGGCTGGGGTCCAGCCGGGCGCTGGTCAGCAGCGCCACCTGGAACGGATAGGCCCCTTTGTCGGCTTCCTTGCCGCCATAGACGCGGTCGGCCCCGTCGGGATTCTCGGCCTTGGCCTTGTCCCGGGATTCGGCAACGCGCTGCATCGGCGAGACCGCCGCTTCCGGCCTGGCGGCGTCGTCGGCTGCATAGAGCGCGTTGACGGCGGGGAAAGCGGCCGCGATGCCCAGCAGCGATGCAGCGGCAAGCGGCCTGAACCGATGGATAATGTTCACCTTGAAACCCTCCTGAGATGAAAAATGCCGAGCCATGCCGCCATGACGCATAACCAACAGAAGCGGTACCGGTACCTCGATCGCCTTCTGCCAGAACGAACGACATCCGCGCGGTTATAAAACCGAAATACCACTTTTGCTAATCGTGCCCCATCGGGCAGAGCCCACCCAAACCCTATAGCCCCCCACGGGCTACGTGGAAGCGATTTGTCATTGCCAATGTTGGATTATTTTAGGCAGTATATCGACGCGGGTGCGTTTGGCGGAGGGCTTTAACGAGGCCGCCCGGACCGATGATCCGATACGGGCGGGTAACCAAACTAATTTTTTAACTCCACCACGATCTCGACAATATTTCTGTATTTTGCTCCACTCCTTGCTGACTTTTGGGAGAGTCTCACCATGACGAAACTGACAAGCACTATCATTGCGTCCGCACTGCTATCCACCGCACTGTGGACGATGCCTGCCTTCGCCGCCGATCCCGGCTCAGCGAATGCCGGCAATGGCGAAAGCATGCGCGATCTCGGAACGGGCGACTACCAGCCCGGCCGTGCAAAGCCGATCGCGCCGCCGAAACTGACCGAAGATGAAGCCAGCCGGGCAGCGCCGCTGACCGACGAGGGCACGGCGGTCAAATCCTATGGCATCGTCGGACGTTCCGCCGATGGCAAGGACATCAAGATCGATGCAGGCGAGACGCTGAAGGACCTTGTCATCAAGGAATTGAACGCGCCCGCCAACACACCGAACGCCGACAAGACCGGATTGACGGGCGGCGACGAAGCCGGCCGCCAGGTGTTCGGGGCCGACGATCGCGAGCAGATCAAGAACACCAAGACCTACCCGTTCACCGCGATCGGGTATATCGAAGGCAAAGCCAAGAGCGGTTACGGCAGCTGCTCGGGAACCCTGATCGGTCCGCGCACGGTGCTCACCGCCGCGCATTGCCTCTACAGCAATGAAGACAAGGCTTGGCTCGACGACGTCATCTTCGTGCCGTCGCTCAACGGCAACACCGCCGACGATGCACCGTTTGGCGCTTTCAGCTACGAGAGCGTCTATATCCTGCAGGGCTTCATCGACAATTATCAGGGTTACTACGGCTCGGTCATTCCGTGGGACCTCGGCATCATTACGCTGAAGCAGGATGTCGGCACCAATCTCGGCTGGCTGGGTTATGCCAACTATGAGAACCTCGGCGATTTCACCGCAAACATCGTTGGCTATCCCGGCGACAAGCCGATGGGAACGATGTGGAAGGCGACCTGCGAAGTGAAAGCCGAAAACGTCGGCGCGGAGTATTTCCAGTACGACTGCGACACCTATCCGGGGTCGAGCGGCAGCTCGGTCTACGCCTACGACAATGGCGCCAAGCAGCGCGTCGTCACCGGCGTGAACGTGGCCGAAAGCCCCAACGCCAACACTGCGGTGCGCCTGAACGCTGCCAACGTGGCGTGGATCAACAGCCTGTACAAATAAGGCCCGATCTTTCGCCGGCAAACAGCGGCGATAACCAGCACTACCAAACCGGCGGCGGGACGTTCCTGCCGCCGGTTTTTTTGTATCGAAACACCTCTCTTGCACTGTGTTACAGCGGTGCTTACGCTAGGCGATCCAAGGGGTTGGGTAAGATGGCGCGGGCAAGAATGATCTTCGGAGTCAAAGCGATGGCGGCTGCATCCATGCTGGCCGCACTGACATGCTTTTCCGCTATGGCCGATCAAGGCGGTGCCACACCCGATGGCGCCTGGGCCGAGCGGGTGCAAATCCTCTATAAAAGCGAAACACGTTCGGTGCTGCGCAAGAATGTACGGGTCTGGGATTCCCACCCGGAATTGGGTCTTGATTTCACCTGGGAGCCGGCAGCCGGCGTGTCGCCGGACCGCACCGTCGCAGCCGACGGCACCGTCAACGGCAAGGGCAGGCTGGTCTGGCGCGTACGCGGCTCGGCGAGCTATGACCCCAAGACGATCTATTCCAGCTATTTCGGCGAGATCAGGAATGGCCGCCCCGAAGGACAAGGCCGGCTGGAGCTGCGTTCAGGCGAGGTTCTCGACGGCCGTTGGGTCGCCGGCCAGCTCGACGGCCATGCGATCCATGTCGATGCCGACGGCAATCGCTATGAAGGGCAATTCAGGGCCGGTGTGCCGAATGGCGAGGGCAGGCTGGAGACGAAGACAGGCGAGATATTCGTCGGCTCTTTTGCCGATGGGCTGAAGGACGGCAAGGGCCGCACCCGGCTGCCCGGCGGCACCGTCTACTGGTCGCAATGGGCGATGGGCAAGGAGATCGGCGGTGCGCGCCCCGACGTGCTGGCCGATGCCAGAGTGGGCGGGTTGCTCAAGGCGCAGACCGGCGGCGGTTCCGCCGACAAGGTCGAGATCGGCATTGCCGTCGACCAGCGCATGACGCAGCAGGCCGACATGCAGTACCAGCATCTCGTGCGCGACGAAGACATCGCGATCTATCCGGTGTCGGACCAGTACAATGATGCCTGGAACGGCACCGCAGAGATTCGTACCGGCAATGTCTATGAAGGCATGGACTGGGAGACGGCGCCGGCCTTCGCCGAAGTCGACCTCAAGACCACCGACCAGTCGAGGGTCAAGATCGACAGCCTGGAAATGAAGGTGGCCGCGAGCGAGGCCTACCGCAAGCCGATGCTGTCGATCAGCGAGCATTATGGCTGCGTCGGCTTCCGCCCCGACTTCTCGATCGTCAACAATGGCTGGGGCGAAGTGAAAGACATGAAGATGTCGATCCAGTTCACCAGGACCGACGAGGAGGACAACGCGACCGGCGAGCCGAGCCGCACGTTCACGAAGGACATCGGCACTTTCGGCGACGGCGTCGACGTCTCGATCAAGAACGTGCTGATTGAAGCCGGCGTCGACACAACCACGCTCGAGACCGAGCGCTTCACTTGCCCGTCAAGGGACAGCCTGGATGTCTGCCGCGCCCAGGTGGCCAACAAGGTCAAATTCGGCGACGTTGCCGATTACATCAGCGGCAGCGTCGAGAAAATGAGCGTGACCGGGATTGGCAAGCTGGATTATTCCTGGGCGGACGATCAGGGCGCTGTCTACCAGCAGAGCGAGCCGTTTCGCGTCATCGTCTCGCTGGTCAGCATCGAGGTCCCAGAATCGCTCGCCGAATGCGGCGATGGCGGCGGCGCGTCGCCCGAAGCGCTGCGCTACCAGAACATCGAATTTCCGATCGGCAAGACCGATTACAGCATCCCCATGCCGGTGCGCGGCAACAAGAATCTCAGCGCCTACACGGCACGGCTGAAAATGTGGTCGTCAATGTCGTCGATCCATCGCTTCAGCATCGCCGCCCATTTCGCCGATGGCAGCACACGCGAGAGCAAGCCGGCCACGTTCTTCTATTTCAGGCCGAAGCAGTCGCTGTTCGAAACCAGCACCAAGCCGGCGGTCTGCTATCTGCCGGAAGATCTGCAAGGCTGTTGAGGTCCTGTCACGTCCTTTCGGGAATCGCGTCATTTCGAGCCCATCTCGAAAAAATTGGGCAGCGGGATCAGCCGGGCAAAGATCGTGCCCTGGCTGAACACCCTGAGTTCCAGCATCGACCCGGACGATCGTTCGGCTTTCTGGTCGAACAGGAAATTGCCGAGCGAATAGATCTCCGCAACATCGCCACCGCCGAGCGGCAGGATCGCCTCGCTCGATACATGTGGATGACCGCCGACGATTGCCGTGACACCGCGCAGCCGCATCTGGTCGGCAAGCATCTCCTCGTGCGGCGACGGCTCCGTCTTGTACTCGCGGCCCCAATGGACGAAGGCAATCACCGGCCGCTCGGCATTGTCGTGCAGCAGCCGGTCGAGCAAAGCAGGCGTCAGAAGGTCGGTGTTCCTGGAGCCGTTGGTATCGATGTCGGTCAGCCCGACCAAGTCGAGATCGGCAAGCGCCAGCGTCTCGCCCTGGCCGAAATGGGCGATGCCGGCCGCATCGAGTGCGGCCAGCGTCTCGGCATAGCCTGACGGGCCGAGGTCGTAGGCGTGATTGTTGGCGAGGCTGACAGCGGCGACATGCAATTTCTTGAGCATGTCGATGGCGAGGTCTGCGGGCATGGCCAGCGTCATGTCGTCGATCGCCTCAGGGACGTTGGGCAGGATCACGCCTTCGAGATTGACGATCAGCGGCCGCGAGCGGGTCAGGGCCAGCACGCTTTCGACGATCTTCTCGGCAACACCGTCGCGGACCAGGATCTTCTTCATGGCGCGGCCGAAATTCACGTCGCCCGCGAAATAGTAGAGCTTGTCGTCGGGACGGGCAGGATTGTTGATGCCGGGGCCGAAGGCGCCGAACAGCGCCACGACATAGCTGGTGGTGCGCTCGACATAGTCGCTTGAATGCGCCTGCGAGTTCTCGTTGGCGACGACCAGCGGCGCAGCACCGAACAGTTCGCGCTGCAGCCTGGTCTGGATATAGAGCGCACCGACCGAATCGGCGTGATCCGGCTGGCGCAGCGCCGTGATGCCGTCGAGCGAACCGGCGGCGAGCATGTTCAGCGTCTGCTGGTCGAAACGCCTGGCTTCGTGCTGCGGCAGATAATGTGAGAAATCGGTGGATTCGACGATCAGCGTGTCCTTGTCGACGATCGCTTTCAGCGCCTGCGCCAGCCGGTCCCAGTCGCCGCGCTTCGCCTTGACCGACATCGCCACCGGCACGATGGTTGCCTCGGGAAAATAATGGTGCAGGAAGGGCAGCATGGCTTGAACGCCGTGCTCCTTGGCGAAGAGGCAGGAGTCCTCGACCATCTCGCTGTTCGCCTGGATAAGGCGCAGGGCTGCCGTGTCGGCCAGGACCGGGCCAAGCACAGTGTCGAAGCCGCGCGTCGTGGTGGCGAAGAGTTTCTGCGTCTTATGGAAATGGTCCGGCGACAGGATGACGATGCGCTTGTAGCGGAAGCCGGACGCGGCGTGGAAACCGAGTGCGACGAGATCTGCGACGAGCAGGTGGTGGGGGACTGTGATGCCGGTGAGGCGTTGGTTGGACGGCTCGATTCTGGCGACGGCGGCGATGGCGTCGGTGAAGAGTGTGGGGTCGGAGTAGAAGGACGGGAAGTTTGTGTCGCCGGGCGGGCAGGTGATGGGGGCGGCAGACGCTTGAAGCACTGAGAGGATAAGCAAGGCGGTGGCAAAGATCAGAATGCTGGTCCGTGCCCAGGCACCCCCCGCTGTCCTGCCGGACATCTCCCCCGCAAGGGGGGAGATTGGATGTCGCCTCGACTTTCGCCAATCACCAACCTTGAAAATAGATCTCCAGCAATGAAGAGACTGATCTCCCCCCTTGCGGGGGAGATGGCCGGCAGGCCAGAGGCGGGTGCCTGGGTGCCGACCTCTCACGGCTCAGCCAGCACAATGTTCTCCACGCCGCCGACATAGTAGAACGGCTTCTGCTTGGACGCGGTCAGCCGCAGCACTTCGCGCGAGATGTAGTCGGCGAGGCCGAACAGCGTCACGCCGCCGTCGGAGGTCTTGGCCCGGCCGCGCAGGCCTTCGAGGATCGAATAGGTGAAGACGCCATGGCCGAGCTCGGGCAGTTCGGCGGCGGTGTTGTTGGCAGCGGTGGCCGAGAAGACGACGATGCGTGCGTCCTGCGCGTCTTTTTCCAGGCGCGGGTTGAAGGCGTTGGCGGCGTGGCAGGTGTCGAGCAGCATGAAGCGCATGCCCTTGGCCCGCTCAACCGATTTCTGGATGTCGCCCCAGTCGACCAGCGAGGAGCGCTTCCAGCGGTCGGCATCCTGTTTGCGGCCGTCCGTGGGGATGAAATAATAATCTTCGTCGATGTTGATGCCGTGACCGGCGACGAAAATGATGGTGGTGTCGTTCTCGCCGGGTCTGTCGAGAAAGTCGGCGAGCTGGTCGTTGATCGTGTCGGAATCCGGTTCCAGGATGGTGTCGGCGCTGGCGACCTTGAACACGTCCTTGCCGGAATCGGGCGCCTCATCCAGCGCTTCGCGGTTGACCAGAACCAGCGTCTCCATCGCCGAAAACAAGGGCGCGGATTTCTGCGAGATCACCTTGAGGAATTCGGTGGCGTCATCGACGGGATAGCGCAGATCGCAGGCGTGGCCGGCGCATGCATCGGTGAGGAAAGGATATTTGTCGACGCCGATCACGGCGACGTAGAGCTTGCCCTTGTTGGCGGGCTTTTCGGTTTTCCTGCCAAGTGCTGTGACACTGCGCTCGGTCAGATAGCCGAACTCGTTGGTGCCGGTGATGCGAATGGTATTTTCGCCATTCTCGACCGGCACTTCGACGATGGTGCTCTTGCCGCCATCGGCCGAGCGCGCCGTGACATTGCCGACATTGCGGCTGTTCGACAGGATCGAAAATCCGGCGACATCGGCGCCGGCTTCCTGCGCGCCCGAAATCTCGACGGCGACATAGCCCTCGCGGACGTTGCTCTGGTCGGCGGCAAGCTTGATGCCGAATTCCGGCGGTTTGCGCTCGAGCAGCTTTTCCAGCTGGCGGTCGACGCCGGGGCGCATTTCCTGAACCGCCTGTTCGGCGCTGCGCAGGATGATGGCCCGGCGCACCATTTCCGGGCTCCAGAGATATTTTTTCAGCTGGCCGGCGCTGATGAAACGCCCTTCGTGGTCGCGACCCTGATTGACGTGCCAGCCTATCAACTTGTCGCCGTCGGCGGAGGAATAATAGTAGCCCTGCGGCATCCAGGCGATCCATTCGGAGCCGGCGAAGAACATCGACACTATCAGTTTGTGTGTCTTCAAATTCCACAGCCGCACGGTCTGGTCGGCGCTGCCGGTGACCAACAGCCCTTCCTTCTCGGCGGCAACCATGGCGTTGATCTCGCCGGTGTGGCCGGTGAATTCACCCGATAGCTCGGCGGTCGCGGTTTTGTATTCCAACAGCGTGCCGTCGCTGCCGCCGGTGATCAGGCCAAGCCCATTGCCGATCAGCGTGTAAGCCGAATGGACGAAGCCATTGGTGGCGGCATTCTCGATGCTGTGCATCACCTTTCCGCCGCTCGCGATTTCGAGCACGGCATTCTCCAGGCCGTCCTTGCCGCCGGGGGCAGCACGGAGCGACCACTCACCCTCTGCGAGTGCCGCGCGGGCATAGGCGCCCTGTTCCGCAAACGCCACCGGGTCCTCGAAGAACCGCTCGGCCGTCGGTAGCGCCAGCACCTTGTCCAGCGTGCCCTGCAGCTCGGGACAGGACACGCGTTCAGGGCAGGGGTTGGTGTTGCCCCAAGCGATGGAGCTGCTCGCCGCATCGATCCCGATCGCCGTCACCGGTTCGCCGACCCCTTGCAGCAGCGCCTTGCGCTCGCCGGTCATGGGGTTCCAGACCTGGATGGCGTTGCGGGTGCCGCCGGCTGTCGCCACCAGCGAGCCGTCGGCATTGCCGGCGCCAGCAAAGACCGTGCCGTCATGGCCGTTATAGTCGAGCAGTTGCTCGCCGCTGTCGGTATTCCAGACCACCGAGCGATGCTTGTCGGCGCAGCGATAGCTGCATGACGCCACAAGCCGCGAACCCGTCGCGAAGCTCAGAGCGCCGATCTGGAAATCCCGCTTCGGCATGGCGCGGACGAATTTGCCGGTGCTGGCCTGCCAGAGCTGGACGTCGCCGTCCTTGCTGCCGGTGGCGAACAGGCTGCCATCCAATGACACGGCGAGTGCGGCGACGCCGACATCGCGCAGCGGTTCGGCCTCGGCGGGCAAAGCGATTTCCTCTGACTTGGCGACGTCCCAGAGCCGGATGCCATTGTCGGTGGTCGTCGCTGCCAGCCGGGTTCCCGCAGCGGCGAAGGCGAGCTTTTCCACACGCCAGGAATCGGCATCGAATTTTTCCGCCAGCGTCCAGCCCGACGCGGATTTGTCGTCCGCCCGCCAGAGGTAGACGAAACCATCGCCACCGCCGGCGGCGAGCGTGTTTCCGTCGGGTGAAAAGGCGACATCATAGATGGCATAGTCGGCGGCCTTGAGCACGGTTTTGATCCTGCCGGTGGCGAAATCGAACAGCCTGATATCGCCATAAGGGGGCTTGTCGCCGATGCCGGCGCCGAAATAACCGCCGGCGGCGATCGTCTTGCCATCCGGCGACACGGCAATCGCAAAGACCTTGCCGTCATTGCCATTGCCAAGATAGCCGCGAATGGTGCGCAGCGTCACCCCGCTCTGCCAGTCCCAGATGCGGATGGTCTTGTCGTCAGATGCGGAGACCAGTTCCTCGCCGTCCGGCGTGAAGGCAAGGTCGGTGACCCTGGCGCTGTGGCCGCCGGTGTTGAGATCGAGGTGGAAATCGAGGTCCTCGGCACCGGCGGTTGACGTTAACGCCAGAAGACCGACCAGGATTAGCCACCGGATAGCACGCAAGGGATGGGAGCTGCCCGGCACCTTGTTGCGCCGCTATTTGGAGTCGGCGGGCGGCGCCGACCCGTGACGCACATAATTCTCGATCGCCTGGGCATAACTGGCGGAACCGGCCTTGCGCTCTTTTTCGATGTAGCCGGCAAAATAGCTCCAGAACGACACCGCATAGTCGCGGAAATAGGCATCGGCGACATCGCGCGAACAGAGCTTGCCCTCAACGCAGATGGAGAGACGATTGAGGAAATAGACGATGCGATCAAAATTGTCGTTGAAATCGGCGATCGGCATGGTGCCGCCGCCGGCAGTCATCGCCTCAATGCCAATGCGTTGCCGGAAGACCCGTTCCTCGGTCGGCGACGGCGTGGCGCTGAGCAGATTGTCGTATTTGGCGTTGAGCGACGAGAGGCGCTCCTTGAGCGCGCGCTGCGCCTGCTGAAAATCCTTGCTTTCCCAAAGCTCGACCAGCGACATCGTCTGCTCGACGCGCTTCTGTTCCTGGTTTGCCAGAAACTGGAAGACCGAGAAGCCCAAGGTGAAGACGATCGCCAGGCGCACGGCGAGACCCGACCAGGCATAGATCAGCATGCGCCAGTCGCGGTCGGTGAACGGGTTGGCTTCCTTCTTGATCTCGTGACTGCTCGGCCACGGAAAGCCTTCGGTGGTTTCGGGCAAGGTCGCCGGCTTCTTGGCCGGTGCCGGCGCCGATGTGGCTGGCGATTTTTGCGTTGCAGTGCCCCCCGGCTTTTTCATCCGCAGCTGTCCAGTCGGATAATGGCGGTGGGATCGAGCACGATGCCGGGTGTCTCCAGCTTCTTTTTCAGGCAATCGAGCTGCGTGCGCGAAATCATGAACTGCACGTCCGGTTCGGCAGCCGCCTTGCTGGGTGACGGCAAGGGCTCGACCACGCCGCGCGAGGCGCAGCTGGAGAGATCGACGACAACGGCCGTGTTGCCGGTCTTGGCGATCTGGTCGTACTGGTCGAGAAAGCAGGTGGCGAGCTCGGAGTTGGTGACGATCTGCTTGGCGCACAGGCCGCAATTCTCGTCCGCCGAGGCGCTGGCAACCAGCAACAGGCTTCCGGCAAGGCCGGCCGTCGCTGCACGCCAGGAGAGCACGGGGATAGTCACTGATGTCCTCATCTGTTGCATTCAGCCGCGGCGCATAGAAGTGTCGCGAGCCGGGAATGTTCATATATCACGCCGGCAAGAGCCGGCGAAGCGATGTCAGGTCAGGCGCGGGGCACCGTCTCCATCGGGAAGATCATCACCGCGCCTTTGGGACCGCTCTCGTCGGCAAGCCGCATCACCGAGCGCGTCGCCGGCGCCATGCCGATGTCGGCCAGCATGTCGGAAAAACCAGGCGTTCCCGATGCGGCACGCGTCACGGCGCGCACGCCTTCCTGGGCAAGAAAGCTCAGATCCTCTTTCTCGCTCTGCGGCGGCGCCTCGGTCAGCACGGCAATCATGCGCTCCATGCCGAAGCTGGTGTCGGTGAAGGCGAGCAGCCCTTCCTTCAGGCCCTGATCGGCCTGCTGGTTGATCGGCGCCAGCCGCTCGGCGACGATATGGGTGATCGAATAGTCGCTGCCGATGTAGAGCACGTTGATGTCGACGAACTCGTCGGACCCGTTCTTGGCCGCAATGTGTACCTGATCGCCCGGCGAAACGCGCGGCACCGTCGAGGATTCGATCGGCTCCAGCACATCGCTGTCCTGGCGCTTGATCAGGAACTGGACGCTGACCTCGTCCGGCCGGTAGTCGGACGCCGCGGCGAGCCGCGACAGGCCGGTGGCGCGGAAGATCGTGGTCAGGTTCTTGGCTGTGTTTTCCGCAAGCTTGTCGCGGCCATCCTGATGGATGACGATGCGCGGCGGCTTGCTGCCGTCCTTCAAGCTGATGTCGCCGGACGCCGGCAGGAACCACAGCGCCGGTTCGTCGCTGGCGTTGGCGGCAGCGCCGTCCATGGATTTTTCGCGCAGCACCGCAAGCCGCAGATCGGCGCTCTTGCCGGGCTCGACCAGCGCGATGTGGAAGCCGGACTTCGGCTTCGCCACCAATTCGTCCAGAACCGAATTGACCAGCTCGGTTTCTTTATCGAGCCCTGCGGTCGGCGCCGGCTTTGCCACCAGCAGCTTGTAGTCGACTGCGAGTTCGGCAACGCGCGCATAGGCGCCGGCGGGCACCGCCGTCGGCGCAAGCGCCGGCTTGCCGTCGAATTCGACCGGTGCGAGCTGGCTTTCGAGGTTTTTTGCCAATTTCACTTCGAGATAGCCGACGGCGTCGGAGAGCTTCGACAGCGCCGAAGGCAAAATGGCGAGCTTGCTGCCGGGGGTCAGACCCTGCAGCAGCCCGGCGCCGATCGCGACATCGCCGTCCTTGACGGCAATCGGCCATTGCATGACGGCGTCGGTCTTGTCGGTGCCGAACACGCGGGCGTCCAGTTCGCCCTCGAACAGGGGCGTCGGCCTTGTGCGGCCGTCGGCCGAATATTGCTGCAGCACGGCCTGGCCGAGCTGGCGATAGGTGACGTTGGGGTTCTCGGCCAATTTCGACAGGATGGTGAAGGTGAACAGGCCGAAGCGCGGCGCGTCGGGCGTGCCCTTGGGCAGCGGCATTTCCGGCGTCGTCTCGACCGTCTGCGCGGCATAGAAGGCGACCAGCTTGCCCCTGGCGATCGGCTCTGCGCCGGTCGGCGTCAGGTTGAAGGCCGGCTTGCGGCCGCCATTCTCGTCGAAACCGCGCGATGCGCTTGCCGAGATGTCGTCATAGGCCTTCACCGCCGCTGCTCTCGCCGCGTTGTCGCCGCCGACGAGGTCGGCGAACTCGACCTTGCGCTCCAGTTCGTCATCGACTTCCGCGGCGCGCGTCGCGGTGCCCGAATGGCAGCAGTCGAACACCACCCAGACAAAGGCGCCCTTGTCGCGGATGGCGTCGAGTGCGGCGCCGACCTCGTTGTCGACCAGCGCGTTCGGCACGCCCTCTTCGCGGTTGATCCATTTGTCGATATCGGACGGCAGGAAAATCTCGTCGAGGCCGTCGGTCTCGTCACCGGCCTTGGCTTGCGGCTGCTGGGCGCCGTGGCCCGACAGATGCAGATAGACGAAATCGTCGCGTTGCACCTTGCCGGCGAGGTCGGCAAGGGCGGCCTTGATCGCCGCATGCGTCGGCGGGCCGTTGGCGCCTTCGACGTCCTTGGCGAGCAGGATCACATTCTCGGCCGAGAACTTCACCGGATCGGGCGTGTTCTTCAGGAGATAGTCGCGCACCAGGCCGGCATCGTTCTTCGGCCCGATCAGCCAGTTCTTCTGCGGCAGGTTCGGATAGTCGGTGCAGGCAACCAGCAGCGCGTGATAGGTGCGCGAGGCGGCGAGAGCGCGGAACGAAACCGTACCGGCAGCCACAAGCGCCGACGTGCCGACGAGCAGCGTCCGTCGTGTCAGTTTGATCATAATTGCTTCCCCAAGCCCGATCGAATTTGCAAGTGCGGCACCTTTCGTCGCGAATTTTGTCAGTATTTTGAATGTGGTCGGTGCCGTCAATCGGCGGTGGTGGTCATGGTGTCGATGGCGATAACGGAAACAGTGGCAAAAAGCCTGCTTCATCGCTATCTCAAGGGAATTGAGACCGCCGCATGGCAGAAATGATTTGCGAGCGGCGCTGGATCAAACAGATAGAACATGATGTCGTCCGAGAACCGCTTCACACTTTTCGGCATCATGCTCTAAACGATCGGAAAACGGGATCATGGCGGCAAGGGATGTGCTGACGAAGAATCAGCTGAGCGTGCTCGAAAAGCTTGAGGCCGCCAGCGGACCGCTCAGCGCCTATACGCTTCTCGACCAGCTGCGCGAGCGCGGTTTCCGCGCGCCGCTACAGGTCTATAGGGCGCTCGACAGCCTGGTGAAGTCAGGCTTCGTGCACCGGTTGGAAAGCCTCAACTCCTTCGTCGCCTGCGCCGAACCGCACGACCATACGCATTCGATGACAGCCTTCGCTATCTGCGACACATGCGGGCAGGTGATGGAGATGTCCGACCATGACGTCGGCCACCGGCTGGACGAATGGGTGCGCTCGACCGGGTTTGCTGCGAAGAAGGCGGTCATCGAGTTTCGGGGGACGTGTGCCAAGTGCCTGGCTGAGGCGGCTTAGCTTGCTTCCTACTTGAGCCGAGGCGGTGCGCTATTCTCGAATTCGTTCAAGAATGTCTCATAGACGACGTACCGCGTAGGCCCAGGTGTTAGCTGCTCCATAAGCAGGGGTTTCACCTCGTCGAGCCAAGATAATTTGCCAAGCCCAGACCCGATTTTTGGCAAGGCGATGGATTCTACCCGGTTTTTGTCGGCCCATTTCACAAGCCCGCGAACTGCTTTCCGTAAATAGGGAAGCGTGGCGTGATACATATCTGGCTGGGTTGCCAGATAAATGAAGCCCGGCTGATTGCCGTCTGGCTCCAATGTCCAGATATGACCCCCAATAAACCTGCCGGTCCGAGCATATTTCTTGAACGCAGCCTGCACATTCGGCCACTTTTTCGAAATCTTCAGCGCAAGTCCGGTGCCAAGGCCCTCTTGATTGCCCTCTGCCACGCCTTGAGCGATATAGCTTTCCTGGGCGGCCAGCAGGTCTCCGGTGACAAAGACAATCATCGCACCTTCAATGCGCCTCGTCCCAGTTGTTCGCTGCGCGGGCATCGACATGCAGCGGCACCGACATCGAGATGGCCGGCATCGGCGCGTTCTCCATCACCCTGCGCACCACGGGGATCGTCGCCTCGACTTCCGCTTCAACCGTCTCGAAGATCAATTCGTCATGCACCTGCAAGAGCATGCGGGCGGACAGGCCGGCCTTTTCCAGCGCCTCGTCCATATGCACCATGGCGCGGCGGATGATATCGGCAGCGGTGCCTTGCAGCCTGGCGTTGATCGAGGCGCGCTCGTTGAAGGCACGGATCGACGGGTTTGACGACCGGATCTCAGGATAGTGGATGCGGCGGCCGAAGATGGTTTCGACGAAGCCATGCTCGCGGGCATAGGCTTTTGTTGCCTCGATATAGTCGCGGATGCCGGGGAAACGCTCGAAGTATTTCTTGATGTAGGCGCCGGCCTCCTCGCGCGGGATCGACAGCTGGTTGGCCAGCCCAAAGGCCGAGATGCCGTAGATGATGCCGAAATTGATCGCCTTGGCGCGGCGGCGCACTTCGGACGGCATGCCTTCGACCGGCACGTTGAACATTTCCGAGGCGGTGATGGCGTGGATGTCGGCGCCATCGGCGAAGGCTTGCTTCAACTGCGGGATTTCGGCGACGTGGGCAAGCACGCGCAATTCGATCTGGCTGTAGTCGGCCGAGACCAGTTTCTGGCCCTTGTCGGCGATGAAGGCGGTCCTGATCTTGCGTCCCTCCGCGGTGCGCACCGGGATGTTCTGCAGATTGGGGTCGGAGGAAGACAGCCGGCCCGTGGTCGTCGCGGCCAGCGCATAGGAGGTGTGGACGCGCCTGGTGTCGGGATGGATGAAGCCCGGCAGCGCGTCGGTATAGGTCGATTTCAGCTTGGTCAGCTGGCGCCAGTCGACGATCTTGCGCGGCAGTTCGTGGCCTTCGGCGGCGAGGTCTTCCAGAAGCTGCGCGGAAGTCGACCATTGCCCGGTCTTGGTCTTGGAGCCGCCGGGCAGGCCCATGCGGCCGAACAGGATGTCGCCCAGCTGCTTTGGCGACCCGATGTTGATGCGCTCGCCGACAAGGCCGTAGATTTCCTCTTCCAGGCGTGCGGCGCCTTGCGCCAGCTCGCCGGAGAGCCGCGACAGGATCTGGCGGTCGACCGAGATGCCGCGCTGCTCCATCCGCGCCAGCACCGGCACCAGCGGCCGCTCCAGCCGCTCATAGACCGAGACCAGGCCCTTGGCGGCCAGCCGCGGCTTCAGCACCTGCCATAGCCGCAGCGCTACGTCGGCATGGCCGGCGGCGTAGGCGGTCGCCCGGTCGATGTCGACCTGGTCGAACCCGACCGAGCTTCTGCCGGAGCCCGCGAGATCCTTGAGCGGCGTCGTGGCATGGCCGAGCCATTTGTCGGCAAGCGAGGACAAAGTGTGGTGGCCGGTGCCGGCATCGAGCACATAGGAGATCAGCATAGTATCGTCGAAGGGCGCGATATCGATGCCGTGGCGGCTCATGACGACGATGTCGTATTTGGCGTCCTGGGCGATCTTGAGCACCGATTTGTCTTCCAGCAGCGGCTTCAGCAGCGCCAGCGCCTCGCGGACCGGAATCTGGTTCTCCAGCGTGCCGCCGCCGAGCAGGTCGCCGGCGCCGCTCTTGTGGGCGAGCGGCACATAGGCGGCGCGGCCGGGGCCGATCGCCAGAGAGAAACCGATGAGGTCGGCCAGCATCGGATCGGAAGACGTGGTTTCGGTGTCGAAGGCGACGGTTCCGGTCTCCTTGGCCTGGGCCAGCCAGGCCTTGAGCGTCGGCGTGTCGCGGATGGCGACATAGGCGGCGGGATCGATTTTGGCCGCGGTGGCCGTTTCCAGGCGAAGTGCGGCAAGCAGCGAAGGGGCGTCGCCGGCCTTGGCGGTTTCGGTTTTGGCTTCATCCTGTGTTGCCGCAGGCGCCGGTGTGCCGGAGCCGACATCGGGGCCATGCGCATTGTCGGCGCGCTCGACGGTGACGGCGACAGCCTGCACATCGCCTGCTTCGGTGCTGGTCGCTTCAGCAACGCGCCGGGTCAGCGAGGTGAATTCCATGGTCTTGAGAAAGCCGATCAGCTTCGGCCCATCCGGCGCATGCAGCACGAAATCGTCGAGCCCGTCGGTCACCGGCACGTCGTTCTTCAGCGTCACCAACTGGCGCGATATGCGCGCCTTGTCGGCATTGGCGATGATCGATTCACGCCTTTTTTCCTGCTTGATCTCGCTGGCCCTTGCGAGCAACCCGTCAAGGTCCCCGAACTGTTCCAGCAATTGCGCCGCCGTCTTCGGCCCGATGCCGGGTACGCCCGGCACATTGTCGACGGAGTCGCCGGTCAGCGCCTGCAGGTCGATCATCTTTTCCGGCGGCACGCCCCATTTCTCGATGACTTCGGGGATGCCGATCTGGCGGTCCTTCATCGGGTCGTACATGCCGACCGTGGGTCCGACCAGCTGCATCAGATCCTTGTCGGAGGAGATGATAGTGGTGTCGCCGCCGGCCTCGCACGCCAGCCTGGCATAAGTGGCGATGAGGTCGTCGGCCTCGTAGCCTTCGATCTCGATGCAAGGCAGGTTGAAGGCCACGGTTGCCTGGCGGATCAGACCGAATTGCGGGATCAGGTCTTCGGGCGGCGCGTTGCGGTTTGCCTTGTATTCCGGGTAGAGATCGTTGCGGAAGGTTTTCGACGAATAATCGAAAATGACCGCTAAATGCGTCGGCACAATGCCTACATCGGTGTTGCGGGCGTCCTGCATCAGCTTCCACAACATGTTGCAGAAGCCGGAGACCGCGCCGACCGGTAGCCCATCGGATTTGCGGGTTAGCGGCGGCAGCGCATGATAGGCGCGAAAGATGTAACCGGAGCCGTCGATAAGGAAGAGATGATCGCCTTTTTTCATGCCGGCAGGGATAGCGCGGCGGGACGGCGCGGTCCATGGCAAAGGCGGGCTTCCAACAGGTGTTGCGGCGACATGCTGACAGAGCCTGCCTGCCGATAGGCCCTGCTGCTGTTTGCCTCGGCGCTCACGGCGATGTTACAAAAGTGTAATTTTTGTGCCCTTGAAACGCCACGATCCGAGACACAAATAAAGGTCATCGGCAGTTTTCGCCGAGTCCGGAGCAAGGCCCGTCCCCCGCCTATCCCGGACAATTGCGGCAGCCTATCCCCCCTCTCCGGGCTGCCGCATCGTTTCGAGTAAAGACCGCCGTGGTTCCCCTCCACCACGGCGGTTCTTTTTTGCCTTCTGAAAAGTGGTTACGGTGCGTGGTCTAACGATCGCGGGCTTTTCGTTTTGATGCGCTGCCTTTACGGTTCGGCCACCGAAAAGAAAGGCCCGCAAGACATGTCCTCAATTACCCCCGTCCTCGACCGTCTCGATAAAAATCTCGACCAGAGCCTGGAGCGCCTGTTCGGCCTGCTCCGCATCAAGTCGATCTCCACCGATTCCGACTATGCCGCCGACTGCCGCAAGGCCGCGGAGTGGCTGGTGTCGGAGCTCAAGCTGATCGGCTTCGACGCTTCCGTGCGCGACACGCCGGGACACCCGATGGTGGTTGCGCAGCATGAAGGCCCGGCCGGCTCGCCGCATGTGCTGTTTTACGGCCATTACGACGTGCAGCCGGTCGACCCGATCGAGCTTTGGGAGAACGACCCGTTCGCACCGGCGGTCAAGGAGATCGAGCCCGGTCACAAGGTAATCACCGGCCGTGGCTCGGCCGACGACAAGGGGCAGCTGATGACTTTCGTCGAGGCCTGCCGCGCCTGGAAGCAGGTGCATGGCAATCTGCCTTGCCGCATCACCATCCTGTTCGAGGGCGAGGAGGAGTCCGGTTCGCCGTCGCTGAAGCCGTTCCTCGAGGCCAATGCCGATGAGCTGAAGGCCGATTTCGCGCTGGTCTGCGATACGGGCATGTGGGACCGCGAAACGCCGTCGATCTGCGTTTCGCTGCGCGGAATGGTCGGCGAGGAGGTCACGGTCAAGGCCGCCGATCGCGACCTGCATTCGGGCCTCTATGGCGGCGCCGCCGCCAACCCGATCCGCATCCTGGCGAAAATCCTGGCCGACATCCATGACGAGAACGGCCACATCGCCATTCCCGGTTTCTATGACGGGGTCGAGGAGACGCCGTCGCAGATCCTGAAGTCATGGGAGACGCTGGGCGAGACCGCAGAAAGCTTCCTCGGGCCGATCGGCCTGTCGATCCCGTCGGGCGAGAGGGGCCGCTCGGTGCTGGAACTGACCTGGGCGCGGCCGACGGCCGAGTTCAACGGCATCATCGGCGGCTATACTGGCAAGGGGTTCAAGACGGTGATCGCCGCGGAAGCGTCGTCGAAAATCTCCTTCCGCCTCGTCCACAAGCAGGACCCCGAGAAGGTCCGCGCCGCCTTCCGAAAATTCGTCGAGGCGCGCATTCCCGCCGACTGCTCGGTGGAATTCCACCCGCATGGCGGCGGGCCGGCAATTCAGCTTTCCTACGACTCGCCATTCCTGGCCAAGGCCAAGACTGCGCTGTCGGATGAATGGCCGAAGCCAGCGGTGACAACGGGCAGCGGCGGCTCGATACCGGTGGTCGGCGACTTCCAGACCTATCTCGGCATGGAATCGCTGCTGGTCGGGTTCGGCCTCGACGACGACCGCATCCACTCGCCCAACGAGAAATACGAGCTGACCTCCTTCCACAAGGGCCAGCGCTCCTGGGCGCGCATTCTCGATGCGCTGACGCGCTGAGGAGGCTGGGAAGTTTTCTTGTTGATTTTTCAGCGGATCGCGGCGAGGACGAGTTACGCCGCGATCCGGAGACAACTATGCCCGACATCCGCTTCCACAAGAACGATCTGCCCGACCTCGCCCACTACAATGTCGACGCGGTGGCCATCGATACCGAGACGCTGGGGTTGAACCCGCACCGCGACCGGCTGTGCGTGGTGCAGATCTCGCCCGGCGATGGCTCGGCCGACGTGATCCAGATCGCGCCCGGCCAGAAGAAAGCGCCGAACCTCGTCAGCCTGCTGCGCAACCGCGGCATATCGAAACTGTTCCACTACGGCCGTTTCGACCTCGCCGTGCTCTACAACGCCTTCGGCGTCATGCCGGAGCCGGTGTTCTGCACCAAGATCGCCTCGCGGCTGACCCGCACCTATACCGACCGGCACGGCTTGAAGGACATCTGCTTCGAGCTGCTTGGCGTCGGCCTGTCGAAGGCGCAGCAGTCGTCGGACTGGGCGGCCGAGACCCTGTCGCCCGAACAGCTCGAATATGCCGCTTCCGACGTTCTCTATCTGCACCGTCTGCGCGAGGTGCTGGCTGGACGCCTGGCGCGGGACGGGCGCACCAAGGAAGCCGACGCCTGCTTCTGCTTCCTGCCGACGCGTGCCAAGCTCGATTTGATGGGTTGGGACGAAGAGGATATTTTTGCCCACAGCTGATGGCCTTCGGATAACGCTTCCGGCAGCCTTGCAACCAGATACGCGTCGTGGCGTTCTGTCGACTCAATGAGGGGGATGACGTGGCAGACCGCAAACCGATAGCGACCGCCCCGACGGATGGATCCAAGGTCACTGTCCTGTGGAAGGACGGCGCCGGCGTCGTCAGCGAATCCGTCGGGCAATATCGCGACGGCGCCTGGTGGGTCTACACCGACAGCGATACCCAGAAAAAGGTCGACCCGACCAGCTGGCGGCCAGTCTCCAGCGACGATGACGACGATCAATGAGCGCCGCTGGCGGGTGCAACTGCTTTCGCATAGCCTGAACTCGTTGATATCGAGGTCGATTCGGGGCCTTCCGCCCCGCAGCCGCCTCTCTTCCTGGAGGAACGCGTCATGGGCATCGAAAGCCTTCTCATCTTCATCATCATCGGCGCCATTGCCGGCTGGCTCGCCGGCCTCATCGTCTCGGGCTTCGGCTTCGGCCTGATCGGCAACATCCTCGTCGGCATTATCGGCGCCCTCATCGCTGGCTGGCTATTTCCAAGGCTCGGCTTCGCTATCGGAGGTGGCATTCTGGCTGCCATCATCAACGCAACGATCGGCGCCGTCATCCTGCTGGTGCTGGTCAAGGTTCTGAAGCGAGCGTGACGCTCGAAGTTTTTACTGAACGCAATTCCTCAGCGGAAAGCCTGCGCTTTCCTGGAATTGCTCCAAAAGGAGCGCGCCGTGAAACAGAACACTCTCTATCTCCTTGTCGGCGCGCTCGTTGTCGTGGTCATCGCGCTCGGTGCATATCTCTATCACGAACAGACCAAGCCCAAGGGCGTCGAACTGAAGATCGACGACAAGGGCATTTCGATCCAGCAGAATTGATGATGTCGGCCTGCAGACGGCGCTGATTTGTCGCCCAAGCATTTTACGGCGATTTAGGAGTTGCCTTGTGCAGATATTTGCACATCAAGATTGATTTCCGACCCACTATGTGCAAATATTTGCACATAGTTTGAGCCGAGAAATGAACGAAACCAACACCGCCAAAGTCAAGGGCCGGCTCGAGAGGGAGGGCTGGAAGAACGTCGGCGGCACGAAGCATGACAAGTACAAAAAGGACGGAATGCCGACGATCATGGTTCCTCGCCACAGGACTCTGACGCCGTTGGTAGCTCGGTCTATCGCCCAGGCGGCAGGTTGGGCCTAACGGCTTACAAAATCGGAATAAGGAAAGTTCTTAGATATGTCTCGCTATGTCGCACTCGTGGATGCTGCCGACGGCTTGGTCGGCGTCTCATTTCCCGATGCTCCTGGCTGCGTCGCGCAGTCGGAAAGCCGGGACGAGGCTATAAAAGACGCTATGGCCGCGTTGGCCGAATGGGTGGCTGAAGAAATCGCGGACGGCCGTAAAATCCCCACTCCTCGCAAAGTCGAGGCGCTTTTAGAAGATGCTGAGGTTCGAGCAGCGCTCGCCGCTGGCGCTATATTGATGTCCGTGCCCTTGATCCGAGATGCTGGCCGTCCGGCCCGGGCCAATATCTCGTTGGATGCCGGTTTGCTCGCCGAGGCTGACGAAACAGCCAATCGGTTGGGGGTCACCCGATCGGCCTTTGTCGCCGCCGCGTTGCGAGACAAGATCCGTCAAACTGTTTGAACAGTGATCTCGGGCACCCGCAAAAGTACCGCGTTGCCGACGCCTGTTAGCCAGCGGCAGCGGATTTTAGAAAATTCTTACGGAATCTGAAAAGGGTACATAAACCCTGCTTTAACGCGCCCTTAAACCGCCGCATCTACCCTCCAACCCGAGCGCCATTGACACCGGGAAGACAGCGCAACGCATGGCGAACCGCAGAGACAGTCGCATCGAACCCAGCTTCGAGGGATCGCCAAAGGCGAAATCCGCGGCCGGTTTTTCGGTGAACGAGGAGGATCGGGTCGTGCCGGCCAATCGCAAATCATCTTCGGCGCGCAAAACCTCCAAGGCAAAATCATCGTCACGCGGCAAGCGAGGCAAAGCCCGGCGCGGCCTTTTCGGCGTAATGGCCCGGATGTTCTACTGGTGCTTCGTGCTCTGCATCTGGGGCGGCATCGCGGTGGCCGGCATCGTCGCCTATTACGGCGCCAAGATGCCGGCGGCCACCACCTGGTCGATCCCCGACCGTGCGCCGAACATCAAGATCATCTCGGTCGACGGCCAGCTGCTGGCCAACAGGGGCATGAGCGGTGGCGAGGCGGTCGGCCTGCACGAAATGTCGCCCTACATTCCCGAAGCCGTCATCGCCATCGAGGACCGGCGCTTCTATTCGCATTTCGGCATCGACCCGATCGGTCTGTCGCGCGCCATGGTGACCAATGTTCTGGGCCGGCGTTTCTCGCACGGCGGCTCGACGCTGACCCAGCAGCTGGCCAAGAACCTGTTCCTGAAGCCCGACCGCACGCTGGAGCGCAAGGTGCAGGAAGTGCTGCTGGCGCTGTGGCTGGAGCACAAGCATACCAAGGACCAGATCCTCGAAATGTACCTCAACCGGGTCTATTTCGGCTCCGGCGCCTACGGCGTCGAGGCGGCTTCGCGCCGCTATTTCGGCAAGAGCGCGCGCGATGTCACGCTGTCGGAGGCAGCCCTTCTCGCCGGCCTCTTGAAGGCGCCGTCGCGACTGTCGCCGGCGCGGGATCCGAAGGCGGCGGAGGAGCGTTCGCAGCTGGTGCTGGCCGCCATGCGCGACGAAGGCAAGATCAGCGCCAAGGAACTGGCCTCGGCGATGAGCGCGCCGGCAACGCGCGCGCCATCCTACTGGACCGGTTCCGAAAACTACGTCGCCGACACCATCATGGAAGAGCTGCCCGATTTGATCGGCGACGTGCGCAGCGACATCGTCGTCGACACCACCGTCGACCTCAACCTGCAGAAGCTCGCCGAAGAGTCGATCCGCCGGCTGATCGACGAGAGCGGCAAGAAGCTCAATGTCAGCCAAGGCGCGCTGGTGTCGATCGACAATTCCGGCGCCGTGCGCGCCATGGTCGGCGGCTACGACTATTCGACTAGCCAGTTCGACCGCGCCTCCGAAGCACGCCGTCAACCGGGCTCGGCGTTCAAGCCGTTCGTCTATATGGCCGCGCTGGAAGCTGGTCGCACGCCCGACAGCGTGCGCAACGACGCACCGATCAAGATCGGCAAGTGGACACCGGACAATTACGGCGGCAAGTATTTCGGCAAGGTGACGTTGGCGACCGCTTTGGCGAAGTCGCTGAATTCCGTCGCGGCACAGCTAACCATGGAGGTCGGCCCCGACGCGGTGGTCGAGGCGGCGCACCGCATGGGCATCCAATCCGATCTGATCGCCAACACCTCGATCGCGCTCGGCACTTCGGAAGTGACGCCGCTGGAGCTGACATCGGCCTATGTGCCGTTCGCCAATGGTGGCTACAAGCCCGACATCCATTTCATCCGCCGCATCACCACGACCGAAGGCAAGGTGCTCTATGACGACAATGGCGGCAGCGCGCCGCGCGTCGTCAAGCAGAACATTGTCGGCATGATGAACTCGATGATGACCGGCACGGTCGAGATCGGCACGGCGAAGAAGGCGGCCTTCGCCTGGCCGTCTGCTGGCAAGACCGGAACCAGCCAGAATTCGCGCGACGCCTGGTTCGTCGGTTACACCGCAAACCTCACCACCGGCGTGTGGTTCGGCAACGATGACGGCACGCCGATGAAGAAGGTGACCGGTGGCGCGCTGCCGGCACAGGCCTGGCACGAGTTCATGGTGGCCGCGCATGAAGGTGTGCCGGTCCGGCCGCTGCCCGGCACCTGGAAGTCGACGCCGCCCGACACCATCGTGCCCGACGATATTCCGTCAGTCGATAACAATCAGGCGGCGCCGTTGCCTGCCGTGGCCGTCAGCCGTTCTGAGCCTGCTGCCGCGCCGGCACCTGCTGCTGTACCCGCACAAGCACCGGTCCGCCGTCCGGCCGAAACGGTCGATGCCGACGGTTTCGACATGCCGGGCGACGGCGGCACCACGGCCTCCATCAAGCACCCGGTACCGCCGGGCAGCGTCGGCGGCCCGACCAAGAAGCGGAAAACCTCAATCCTGGATATTCTCGGCGGCGGCTGAGCGGCTCGTCATTCTAGCTTCGAACCAAATGCGAGTTGGCAATCCGTTCCTCATATGAGAGCTGCGGTGACAATTCGGCCTCTCGCCACCTTCGCGGCATTCGGCTACATCTCCGGCCGGAGTGACAGACATGGCTGAGACCGACACCAGAAAAACCATCGTGCTGACCGGAGCCAGCCGCGGCATCGGCCATGCCACGGTCAAGCGCTTTTCGCGTGAGGGCTGGCGGGTCATCACCTGTTCGCGCCAGGCTTTTGCCGAGGATTGCCCGTGGCCGGCCGGCCCAGAGGACCACATCAAGGTCGATCTCGCCGACCAGGAAGATGTCGGCATCGCCGTCTCGGAGATACGTCACCGGCTGGAAGCGCATGGCGGGCAATTGCACGCGCTGGTCAACAATGCCGGCATTTCGCCGAAGCTCAAGGACGGCAACAGCCGCATGGATTCGATCGACACGCCGATGCATGTCTGGCGCGATGTGTTCCAGGTGAATTTCTTCGCGCCGATCATGCTCGCGCGTGGTCTCTTCAAGGAGCTTGCGGCAGCAAAAGGTTCGATCGTCAACGTCACCTCGATCGCCGGCACGCGCGTGCATCCTTTCGCCGGCACCGCCTATGCGACCTCGAAGGCGGCGCTCGGTTCGCTGACGCGCGAGATGGCGCATGATTTCGGCCCGCACGGTATCCGCGTCAATGCGATTGCGCCGGGCGAGATCGACACCGCGATCCTGTCGCCGGGCACCGACAAGATCGTCGAGACGATCCCACTCAGGCGCCTTGGCGCCACCTCGGAAGTCGCCGACATCATCTTCTTCCTGTGCTCGCAGCAGGCGTCCTATGTGACGGGCTCGGAAATCCACATCAATGGCGGCCAGCACGTCTGAGCACTGAAAGACTGCTCATTCGGCGATGGTGAGAACAGCCTTGCCGCTGAAGCTGCGCTGGCGCAGGGCGTCCAGGGCCTGGGTGATGTCTGTCCACGGCACGGTCATGGACACACGGGTTTCCAGCCGGCCAGCCGCGACCAGAGCGAGCAGCGAGGCGATGTCCGCGCCAATGGCTGGACCGGATGTGTAGTAGGCGAAAGTCTGAAGCCTCGCTCCCTCATGGCCCGGAACGAACTGTCTGAAGCCAACCGGCGTGAGTTCGCCGCTGCTCGAACCGAACATGACGATGGTGCCGCCGGGGGCGACGCGTTCGATGGCATGGGCGAGGCTTTGGCCGCCGACCGACTCGGTGATCAGAGAGAATGGCCCTTCGGCCAGTTCGATCGACTCGACGACTTCGTGAGCACCAAGACCGCGGAGATCCTCGGCGTGCCGGGCGGCGGCGATTGCAGTCACCGCGGCGCCTTGCTCGCGGGCGATCTGGATCTGGAAACGGCCGACCGCGCCGCTGGCGCCGGTGATCAACACCTGCTGTCCCGCGAGGTCGCCGCCATGGCGCAAGACCCTGAGAGCCGTCGTGCCCGCCACGGGAAGCGTGGCGGCGGAAACGAAGCTGACCTCATCCGGGATGACGGCGAAGCGGTCGGTCGGAACGGCGACCCGTTGCGCCCAGCCGGCCTCGTCGACCAAAGCCACAACCCGGGCGCCGACGGCAGGCCCGGAGCCATCGGCTGCCGCCCGTTCGACAATCCCTGCGATGTCCTGGCCGGGTATCCAGCCTTTTGGGCGTATGGTGAGCAGGCGCAGTTCGCCGCGGTTCAACGAGGTTGCGTGGACGCAGACAAGCGCTTCGTTGGGGAGGGGCCGAGGGTCCTCGACCTCGGCGAGCGTCAGTCTGGTGGGGTCGTCGGGAGACATGACGAGCGCGCGCATGGGAAGCCCTCCTGCCGGTTTGTGAAATGCCAGCCACGAACCAGAGCCTATCGACTTCCCGGATCAAAGAATTTAGCTATCATGCCGAATAGTCGCTAAAAGCCATCAATCATGAGACAGCCGCTCCGCTACCCCCGGGTCAATTTCGATGTCGATGATGTGCAGGCACCTGCGATTGCCGTGCGCGTCGACGTTACCGAAACCAAAGCGGAAGTGGCTGCCCATTGGCATCGGAAGGGCCAGCTCGTCTTCGCGCTCGGCGGTGGCGTCACCTGCCGCGTCCAAAGCGGTCTGTGGATGGTGCCGCCGCATTGCGGGGTGTGGATTCCCGGTGGCATGGGACACAGCAATATCGCCACCGCCAATGCGCGGATTTTCTTCGTCTATATCGAGCCGGGAGCCGCCGATCTGCCGGACCGCTGCTGCACGCTGTCGATCTCGCCATTGTTGCGCGAACTGATCATCGAGCTGGCCGATCGCGTGGAGGAGGATGAGGCGAGGGACGTGCTGCTGACCACGATCCTGCTCTCCGAACTGCCGCGCATGCCGGTCCAGCAGCTGCATCTGCCGATCTCCGCCGAGCCGCGCTTGCGGCGGATCGCCGATGCGTTGGCGCAAGACCCTGCCGACCGCAGCACGCTTGCAGAGTGGGCCAGTCGCGTCGCGCTCTCAGAAAGCAGTCTCGCCCGTCTTGTGGTGAAGCAGACCGGACTGAGCTTCGGCCGCTGGCGCCAGCAATTGCATCTGATCGTCGCCATAAGGGAGCTGGCCTCGGGTGCCAGCGTGCAGCAGGTTTCAGGCGATCTTGGCTATGGCTCCGTCACCGCCTTCATCACCATGTTCAAGAAGGCGCTTGGCAAGCCGCCGGCAAAGTATCTCGCCAGCGTCGCGCACAATGGCGGCTCCGCCTTCGTTGGATGATCGATGCGCCTGTGGCAAGCTCAGGCCGGGGAGGGCTCAATGGCTTCGGGGCGCGGCATCGGCTTTTGCTCCAGCACTTCTTGCACGATGCCGCGGGCGATCTCGCGTTCGCCCATGATGACGGTGTCGGCGCCGAGGCCTTTGAGATGCTCGACCTCGGCATCGGAATGGGCCCTCGCTATGACGTTGATGCCGGGATTCGCGGCGCGTGCCCTGAGCACGATCTGCCCGGCCTCGAACGCGTTGGGGATGGCAAGGATCAAGCGTTTGGCCCCCTGCGGATTGGCGGCGGCAAACACGCCCCCATTGGCCGCATTGCCGGAGACGATTTCGACGCCGTCGTCTCTGAGCCTCGCCAGCGTCTTGTCGGCGTCCTCGATGACCAGGAAGGGCAGCGATGCCTGTTTCAGCGCCGCGCCGACCAGGCTGCCGACGCGGCCGTAGCCGATCAGGATGGTGTGGCCCGAAAGCGTTGTGCGTGGCGGTGGGCCATTCTCTTTTGCCGCGGCGGCCACCGAGGCCACTTGTCCGGGCTGCGTCGCCGGGCCGACCGGCTTGGCCTCTTCCGGTGGTGCTGCCTTGGCGGCGCGCGCGTCCAGCCATGGCTTCATCCAGTCGAGGGCGAGGAACATCAGCGGATTGACCAGGATCGACAGGATGGCGCCTGCCAGGATCAGGTCGCGTCCCTGTTCGGGCAACAGCTTCAGCCCGACGCCGAGCTCGGCCAGGATGAAGGAGAATTCGCCGATCTGCGCGAGGCTGGCCGAGATCATCAAGGCGGTTCCCAGCGGATAGCGGAAGGCGATGACGATAACGAAGGCGGCCAGCGACTTGCCGATGACGATGATGGCCAGCGTCGCCAGGATCGGCCAGCCATTGCTCATCAGGCTGAACGGATCGAACAGCATGCCGACCGAGACGAAGAACAGCACCGAGAAGGCGTCGCGCAGCGGCAGTGATTCCTCCGCCGCGCGGTGGCTGAGCTCGGATTCGCTCATGATCATGCCGGCGAAGAAGGCACCGAGCGCCAGCGAGACGCCGAACAGTTTGGCGGCGCCGAATGCGACGCCGAGCGCGATCGCCAGCACCGCCAGCCGGAACAGTTCGCGCGAGCCGGTATGGGCGACGTAATGCAGGATCCACGGAATGACCCGGCGGCCGACCACCAGCATGACGATGACGAAGGCGGCGACCTTGGCGAGCGTGAGGCCGACGACGCCCCAGATGCCGTAGCTGGCCGGCAGCGACAAAAGGCTCGCATGGTCATCGACCTGCGGCTGGCCGCCGAGCACGCCGGCCAACGCCGGCAAAAGCACCAGCGCCAGCACCATGGCGAGGTCCTCGACGATCAGCCAGCCGACGGCGATGCGGCCGCGCTCGGTCTCGATCAGCCGTCGCTCCTGCAACGCGCGCAACAGCACCACTGTGGACGCGACGGAAAGCGCCAGGCCGAAGACCAGGCCGGCGCCCATCGACCAGCCGAGCATCCAGGCAAGGCCGGCGCCCAGCGCGGTGGCAAAGCCGATCTGGACGATGGCGCCGGGTACGGCGATGGCGCGGACGGAGAGAAGGTCCTTCAGCGAGAAATGCAGGCCGACGCCGAACATGAGCAGGATGACGCCGATTTCGGCCAACTCATTGGCAAGGCCGGCATCGGCGACGAAACCCGGCGTGTTCGGTCCGACCAGCACGCCGGCGACGAGATAGCCGACCAGCGGCGGGATGCGAAAACGGTTGGCGAGCGCCCCGAAGATGAATGCCAGCCCCAGACCGGCGACGATGGTGGCGATAAGGGGCGTGTCATGCGGCATTGTCTATGGAGCGCCTTTCGGGAAATGTCGGGTGTGCGCCGCCCGCAGCCGCCGCCTTTGCAATATGGTGGAGGGGGTGCGGGCGACGCAACCCGCGAGACGTAAATTGGTGGCCAGAGGCGCCGAAAAACGAAAGGCGCGCGCAGCGAAAACGCTGCGCGCGCGAATGATCTATGAGATAGCGTCAGGCTGCCTGCTGCAGCATGGCCTCGATGTCGATCAGCGGGCGGTTGGTCAGTGTCTTTGGGATCTCCGCCTGCACCTTGTCGGTGACTTCCTTGTGCAATTTCTTGCGCATGGTGCCGAGCACCAGCGGCGGCGCGACCAGCACGATGTCGTCGAAGATGCCGTGATGGGCGAGCTTGTAGAGCCGGTCCGCGATCTCTTCGGCAAAGCGTTCCTTGCCCTGCCGGTGCCAGTCGGTTTCCTCAACCGCGCTGCGATGCACGGAGGGGCCGTCATTGTAGCGGCCGGGACTGTCGCTGCCTTGTTCGCGCGTTGCCGGATTGTCCTGTTTCATCTCCTGGAAGAGCTGCAGGTTCGGATAGAGATTGTCGCCCTCGTTCTTCAGGAACAGCGCTTTCTCGCCATCGGCCACCATGACCAGAAGGCCATGTTTCAGGTTGATCTTGCTCATTTGCGGGCTCCTGTTTGAAGGTTCAAATCCAGCCGACGATTGTCTGTTACGGCAGGGGCAGAACGCGTGGCGAAGCGGGAACGTTCCACTTCGTTCGCCGAGATCGCACGCAGCCATACCAAGCCCGATCTATCGTCTATCGGAGCAATGTCCGAGGTGACGGCTTTTAATCTACTAGATTGGTAGAATTTAGAAAAAATAATTTTGCAGCTTGGCCGGCTCCCGGATAAAAGAGCCGCAGAACGAAGTCTGCGGCAGCAGCTTGAATCCGCCTGATATGCGGATGTGGAATATTTTTCTCTTGGCCCTTTGGCTTGCGGAAAACCGATTGCCTCCCGTCAGGGGATGCGCGAGTGGGTTCCTTCAGCTTTTTCGCGTCCGCGCCTAAAACTGCCGAATTGTTCTGGAATCTGTTCGTCATGCCGCACACCAATCCCAAGCTCACCGCGTTCCCGGTCTTCATGCGGGTCGAAGGCGAAGCCGTGGCCATCGTCGGCGGCGGAGGCGAAGCGTTGGCCAAGGCGCGGCTACTTGATCAGTCGAGTGCTGTGCTTCGCATCATTGCCGATGTTGCCGACGCCGAATTGCTGAGCTTCATCGCCACGACCGGCGCCATCCGTATCGACGCCCCCTACGACGCCGCGCATCTCGAAGGCGCGGTCCTGGTGTTTGCCGCCAGCGGCGACGAGACGCTCGACCGCCGCGTCGCCCACGATGCGCGCCGCCTTGGCATTCCGGTCAATGCCGTCGACCGGCCGGAGCTATGCGATTTCTTCACCCCGGCGCTGGTCAACCGCGCCCCGGTCGCCATCGCCATCGGCACGGAAGGCGCGGGTCCGGTGCTGGCGCAGATGCTGCGCAGCCGCATCGACCGCATGCTGTCGCCGTCGCTCGGGCCGCTGGCAGCGCTTGCCGCCTCGTTCCGGGGTGCCGCCGAAAAGCTGCTGCCGAAAGGCAACGCCCGCCGCCAGTTCTGGAGCAGTTTTTTCCAGGGTGCACCGGCGCGCGCCGTCGAAGCCGGCGAGCTTTCGCAGGCGCATGACGCCGCCGCCGATCTGTTGCTGTCGAAGGCTCCGGCTTCGGGCCATATCGCGTTGGTTGGCGCCGGGCCAGGTGCTGAGGATCTTCTGACGCTGCGCGCGCATCGGCTTTTGATGGAAGCCGACGTCATCGTCTATGACGCGCTGGTGCCGGAGGCGATCGTCGCCATGGGCCGCCGCGACGCCGAGCGGCTGCCGGTCGGAAAACGCAAGGGATGCCACACCAAGAGCCAGGCCGAGATCAATGCGCTGCTGGTCGATCTCGGCAGGCAGGGCAAGCGCGTCGTGCGGCTGAAGTCGGGCGACCCGCTGGTGTTCGGCCGCGCCGGCGAGGAGATGGCCGCACTGCGCGATGCCGGCATCGCCTATGATGTCGTTCCCGGGGTCACCGCCGCCTTTGCCGCCGCCGCCGATTTCGAGCTGCCGCTGACGCTGCGCGGCGTCTCCTCGTCGATGGTGTTCACCACCGGCCATGATCTGAAGGGCAATTCGCTGCCGGATTGGGCCAAGCTCGCCATTTCCGGCGCCACCGTAGCCGTCTATATGGGCCGCTCGGTCGCCGCCGAAGTCGCCGGACGGCTGATCGAGGCCGGCCTGTCGCCGGACACGGCGGTTGCCGTGGTCGAGAATGCCAGCTTGCAGAACCGCCGCCGTTTCCACGGCACACTGGCCGATTTGCCGTCGCTGGAAGAGCGCGCCGATCTGGCCGGTCCGGTGATGACCATCATCGGCGACGCGGTTGCCGGCGCCAACTTTGAACGTTCCGAGCCGCTCGCGGCACATAACTATGAGGGCGCCGCCAACGCGGCCGACGCAGAGGTCGAGCCATGAAGATACTGACCGCAAACCGCCTCTCCGACGGCATCGCCGTCTGGTATGCCGATGGCGGCTGGGCCGAGACGGTCGACCATGCCGACCTTGCCCATGACCAAGCGGCAGAGGACAGGCTGGAAGCAATCGGCGCCAAGGCCAACGCCAACAATCAGGTTGTCGACGTGAATCTGATCGACGCTGAAGTCGTCAATGGCGTCGTCGTGCCGGTGCGGCTGCGCGAAAAGATCCGCGCCGCCGGCCCGACCATCCGGGAAGATCTGGGCAAGCAGGCTGCGCGGGCAGCTTAACAAAATACGGGCGGACGCGCCCTGAAAGACGAAACATGTACCGCTACGATGAGTTCGACCACGATTTTGTCCAGGCCCGCGTCGCCGAGTTCAGCGACCAGGTCGAACGCCGCCTGTCCGGCGAGATCACCGAGGATCAGTTCCGGCCGCTGCGGCTGATGAACGGCGTCTACCTGCAGCTGCACGCCTACATGCTGCGCATCGCGGTGCCCTATGGCACGCTGAACAGCGCGCAACTGCGCATGCTCGGCCACATCGCGCGCAAATACGACAAGGGCTACGGCCACTTCACCACGCGCCAGAACATCCAGTTCAACTGGCCGGCGCTGTCCGACATTCCGGCGATCCTGGCCGATCTCGCCAGCGTCGAGATGCATGCCATCCAGACCAGCGGCAATTGCATCCGCAACGTCACCGCCGACCATTTCGCCGGCGCCGCCGCCGACGAGGTCGCCGATCCGCGCCCCTATGCCGAGATCCTGCGGCAATGGTCGTCTGTGCATCCGGAATTCTCGTTCCTGCCGCGCAAGTTCAAGATCGCGGTGACCGGGGCCGAGCGCGACCGCGCCGCCATCCAGACGCATGATATCGGTCTGCATCTGAAGAAGAACGCCGCCGGCGAGCTCGGCTTTGCCGTCTATGTCGGTGGCGGCCAGGGCCGCACGCCGATGGTGGCGCGCAAGATCCGCGACTTCCTGCCGGAAGCCGACCTGCTTTCCTACTGCACGGCGATCCTGCGCGTGTACAACCTCTATGGCCGCCGCGACAACAAGTACAAGGCGCGCATCAAGATCCTCGTCCACGAGACAGGCGTCGAGGAAATCACCCGCCAGGTCGAGGCCGAATGGCAGGAGCTGAAGGACGCCGAGCTGAAGCTGCCGGAAGCCGACATCCGTGCCATCGACGCCTATTTCGCGCCGCCGGCACTGACCGCCCGGCCGGAAGGCGACGCGGCGATCAAGCTGGCGCGGCTCGATTCCAAAAGCTTCTCGGATTGGCTCGACCAGAATGTCGTGACGCATCGCCATCCTGACTATGCCGCGGTGACGATCTCGCTGAAAGGCATCGGCGAGGTGCCGGGCGATGCCACCGACAGCCAGATGGAAGCGGTCGCCGACATCGCCGAGAAATACGCGTTCGACGAACTGCGCGTCAGCCATGAGCAGAACCTGATCCTGCCGCATGTGGCGCGCGCCGATCTCAAGGCTGTCTATGATGCGCTGGTCGATATTGGTCTGGCGACGGCCAATTCCAACCTGATTAGCGATATTATCGCGTGCCCTGGCCTCGACTATTGCGCGCTGGCGACGGCGCGCTCGATCCCGATCGCGCAGGAGATTTCGCTTCGCTTCGCCTCGCTGGAGCGGCAGCGCGAGATCGGCGAATTGAAGCTGAAGATTTCCGGCTGCATCAATGCCTGCGGCCACCACCATGTCGGCCATATCGGTATCCTCGGCGTCGAGAAGAAGGGCTCCGAGCTCTACCAGGTGACGCTTGGCGGATCGGCCGACGAGAACACCTCGGTTGGCGAAATCATCGGCCGCGGCTTCTCTTCGGAAGAGATCACCGACGCCATCGAGCAGATCGTCGACACCTATCTCGGCCTTCGGCTCGGTCCCAGTGAACGTTTTATCGACGCCTACCGCCGTGTCGGTCCCGCGCCGTTCAAGGAGGCGCTCTATGCTGGCGAAACCAAGGCCGCTTGACCGCATCCTCGACGTCGACGACAGCATCGCCGCCAAAGCGGCGGGCTTCGACGCGCTGTATGGACATCTGAGCCCGCTCGACATCATCGAACGCGCGGCGAGCGAATTGTTTCATGACGAGATCGCCGCCGTGTCGTCCTTCGGCGCGGATTCCGCCGTCCTGCTGCATATGATCGCCAAGGTCGACCGCACGCTGCCGGTCATCTTCCTGGACACCGGCAAGCATTTCGAAGAGACGCTGGGCTACCGCGATGCGCTGGTCGCCGATTTCGGGCTGACCAACATCAGGGTGATCAAGCCCGAAGACGCAGCGCTCGAACGGGTCGATCCGACCGGCAATCTGCACCAGAGCAACACCGATGCCTGCTGCGACGTGCGCAAGGTCGAGCCGCTGGCGCGCGGCGTCGCCCCCTTCCGGGCCTGGCTGACCGGCCGCAAGCGCTTCCAGGCGGCGACGCGAGCCGCGCTGCCGGTGTTCGAGGCGGTCGGCCCGCGCGTACGCATCAATCCGCTGGCGCACTGGACGACATCCGATCAGGCCGACTACATGCGCGCGCATGCGCTGCGCGAAAATCCGCTGGTTGCGTACGGCTATCTGTCGATCGGCTGCTTCCCATGCACGCAGCCGGTGCAGCCGGGCGAAGATGCGCGCAGCGGACGCTGGGCCGGTCATGCCAAGACCGAGTGCGGCATCCATCTGTCGGGACTGGAAGTGTCGCTGACCGACGCATCCCTTTAAGCTATGGTGATATTCAGGTGAGGTTGGCCTGCAACGGCGGCTTCCGCCCGGAGGCCGCCGGTTTCGTGTGGACCGGCTTTCGCGGACTTCGATTTTGGGGCTTTTAGGAATTTTCGATGACTGAACCGACGACAGCGGAGACCCGCCTCTGGACCCGGACGGGTTTTCGCGAGGACGAGTGGACACATGCCGAAAGTGCGGATGCACTGGCGGGCAATGGCCGCTTCATCCTGCCGTTGCAGGCATTTCTCGGCCTCGATGCCGAAGTGCGGCGCTCGGCCAAGGAGCGGCTTGGCGTCGCGCTGCAGCCCGGCGACCAGCTGGAAAAGATTGTGGATCTGCTCGACCAGCTGTCGCTGGTGGCGCTGGCCTTCCCGGCCTTCAGCGACGGCCGCTCGTTTTCCAAGGGCGAATTGCTGCGCAGCCGCTACCATTTCGAGGGCGCGGTCCGCGCCACTGGCCAGGTGCTCGTCGACCAGCTGCCGCATATGCTGCGCCTCGGCTTCGACGAGTTCGAAATCTCCAACCCGGTTCTGCTGAAGCGCCTCGAAGAAGGCCGCACAGGCGGGCTGGGCCTTTACTATCAGCCGACCGAAGCGTCGGAGCCGAAGGGGCCGAAATACTCCTGGCGGCGCGTTCGCAACATCTGACGCAGCGGTAATTTCGCCTGTCTTTACAAAGACTGTGATCGGGCCTTCTCCTGGCTGTCCGGACGGAAAATATCCGCCGGGCGCGAGGGAGGAATCGGCGCTCATCGGCGGCAACACCAATGCACCGTCCATCATGATCGCCGAAAAGGCGCCTGACATGATCAGGGCTGCAAGGTCTGGATGCGCGAGGAGCGCAAGGCTGCCTGAGCCGGTTTTTGGAAGATGCCGCCGCGCCTTCGGTGCGGCGGTTTTTTTCTTTCTCTTACGGCATTCCCAAGCGAAAGCCCGGAAAACCGCCTCACACTTTGCTGGAATTGCTTTTAGGCCAAGGCCCGCGCTTCGCGAAACGAGATCAGCTTGCGGCGGTTCTCGTCCCACAACGCCAGCTTGACGCAGCGCAGGCTGTCGAGAAGCGTGACGCGGCCGATGCCGCGCAGTTCGGGATAGTCGCGCAGCACTTCCTGCAGCCGGTAGCCCGGCACCTTGGCCGAGAGATGGTGCACGTGATGGACGCCGATATTGCCGGTGAACCAGTTCAGCACCGGCGGCAAATCATAATAGGACGAGCCGTGCAGGGCGGCACGCTGGAATTCCCACTCTTCGTCCTTCGCCCATTCCGTCTCCTCGAACTGGTGCTGGACGTAGAACAGCCAGATTCCGGCCGATCCGGCCAGGATCACGATCGGCAAATGGACGATCAGGAAAGCGCCGGGGCCGACCAGCCAGATAAGCAGCGCTGCCGCGACCGCGATGCCGAGATTGGTGGTCATCGACGACACCCAGGGCGTCAGGCCGCCGCGCATCATGCCGACCGGCAGCCTCTGCTCGAAGATGAACAGCCAGATCGGGCCAAGGCCGAACATCACCAGGGGATGGCGGTAGAGACGATAGGCAAGGCGTCCCCGCCAAGACAGCTGCCGGTATTCAGCAACCGTCAACGTCCTGATATCGCCCATGCCGCGCTCGTCAAGATTGCCGGCGCTGGCGTGATGGGTGGCGTGCGCGCGCCGCCAGCAATCGTAAGGGGTCAGCGTCAGCACGCCGAGCGCGCGGCCGATCCAGTCGTCGGCAGTGCGGTTGGCGAAGAAGGAGCCGTGGCCGCAATCGTGCTGGATCATGAAGATCCGCACCAGAAAACCGGCGGCGGGAAGGATCAGGATCAAGCCCCACCAGTGGCCATAGGAATAGGCTGCCGAAGACAGCGCCCACAGCGTAACGAAAGGAATAAGGGTGATGGCGAGTTCAAGAGTGCTGCGTCGCCGGTCGGGCTTCTTGTAGCGCGCCAGGATCTTCAACCAGGCGCGCTTGCTGTTGGCGGCCGTCTCGGGGGAAATCATGTTCATCAGGAAGCATAGGCGGGGCGTCCCGCTGCCGCAAGGAAAAGCTCACGCAAAATTACTGCGCGTAATTGTCGCGCGATAGCATCGCTATTGACGGCGTTGGCCGCCGGCCATGCTGGCTTCTATGCCGTCCAGCCGGTCGAGCAGGTCCCGGAAACGGGCGGGAATGTCGGCCTCGGTGCGGAAGGCCGGCAAGGTGCGCAAGAAGCGCGTCGTCGCCTCGGTGCCGAACTGGCGCCTGATGTCGGCGGCGAGCTCTTCGCTTCTGTTGCCAGTATTGCGGTCCATTGTCTCAAATCCTGTGTCGGTTTCAAAACTCCTCCAAGCTTTGAATGGTTCCCCATAGCGGGGTATTGGCAAGCAAAGGCTGCCGTTACGGTAAAGTTTGAATTAATTTTGAACGTCCTTGCGCCCCGCACCAAGTCCGACGGGCAGCCCGCAACATTGCCTGCTGTGGGCGTCCTCCTGGGCTTGCCCCTTGATTTTTGGCCGCCAAACCTCGATATCGGGCGCAAATCCAAACCATTCGAATGACGGGAAATGGCGATGAGCGACCAGACAAAAGACGAACGCGCGCCCGAGGATATCGAAACGGCCGGGGCCGAGCGCACGCAAGGCGGCATCGACGGCGACTATGAAGCGCTGGTGCGGTTGCTGAAGGAAAACGAGGAGCTGAAGGACCGCGCGCTGCGCGTCGCAGCCGAGATGGAGAATCTGCGCCGCCGCACCGCCCGCGACGTGCATGATGCGCGCGCCTATGCGGTGGCCAATTTCGCCCGCGACATGCTGTCGGTGTCGGACAATCTGCGCCGCGCGCTCGATGCTATCCCCGCCGAGGCGAAAGCGGCCGGAGATGCCGGCTTCAAGGCGCTGATCGACGGCGTCGAGATCACCGAGCGCGCCATGCTGTCGACGCTGGAACGGCATGGGGTGAAGAAGCTCGAACCGGAAGGTGAGAAGTTCGACCCGAATTTCCACCAGGCGATGTTCGAAGTGCCCAATCCCGATGTGCCGGCCAACACCGTCGTCCAGGTCGTGCAGCCGGGCTATTCGATCGGCGAGCGCGTGCTGCGGCCGGCCATGGTCGGGGTCGCCAAGGGCGGCCCCAAGATCGCGGCCACCGAAGCGCCGGTCGAGCCGGGGCCGGTGAACGAGCAGGCCGAGAAGGATGCGTGAGTAGGGTAGGCAGTAGGGAATAGGGAATAGGGAATAGGCAGGCGTATCAATCGCGCGGCTTCGTGTTATTCATACTTTCCCTAATTCCCAATCCCTACTACCTCATGTCCCTGACACCCATCGACCTCCTCGACTATGCCGGCGTCGCCGTCTTTGCCGCGACCGGGGCGTTGGCGGCTTCGCGCAAGCAGCTCGACATTATCGGCTTCCTGTTTCTGGCCAGCGTCACCGGCATTGGCGGCGGCACGCTTCGCGACGTCATCCTCAACCTGCCCGTCTTTTGGGTCGCCAACTCCGGCTATGTGCTGGTTTGCGCGGCGGTTGCGGTGCTGGTCTTCTTCATCGCCCACCGCGTCGAATCCCGCTGGAAATGGCTGCTCTGGCTCGACGCCATCGGATTGGCGGCCTTTTCCGTAATGGGCGCGGCCAAGGGGCTGGCCATCACCGGCTCGCCGGTCGTCTCCGTTGTTATGGGCGTGTTGACCGCCACATTTGGCGGCATCCTGCGCGATCTGCTGGCCGGCGAGCCATCGGTGCTGCTCAGGCCCGAAATCTACGTCACCGCCGCACTCGCGGGCGCCGGCCTCTACACACTTGGCGATCTTGCCGGCCTGCCGCCGCTCGCCTCGGATATTGCCGGCTTCGTCGCGGCTTTCCTGGTGCGCGGCGGCGCGCTGAAATTCGGCTGGACCTTTCCGTCCTACAAGAGCCGCCCGGGACGGCGACCGGAGGATATTCCGTAGGGAGAGGGAATAGGGAATAGGGAATAGGGAATAGGGAATAGGGAATAGTCGGTAGTCAGCAATTCGCGGCAGCCTTCACTACTGCCTACTGCCTACTGCCTACTGCCTCACGCCGCAAAGCGCTGCGCTTCCCCGCCATAATAGTTGACGTAGCGGGCGCCGATTTCCTTGACCGGCATCACCACGAACACATCGACGGTGGAGAACTCACGGTCGATGACGCAGCCGTCGCCGATGCGGGCGCCGACGCGCAGATAGCCCTTGACCAGCGGCGGCATGGCCGCGATCGCCGCCTTGGCGTTGACTGCCTCGATCGGCATCAGATCCATCGAGCAATAGCGGCCGGAGACCGCCCGCACATCCCAGGCGGAGTTGGTCCGGCAGTGATGGGCAAGGTAGGTGAGCGCCTCGGCATGCGCAGCCGGCACCGTGCCAGGGAACGAGGCACAACCGGTCATCACGCCGATCTCATAGTGGTTGATGTAGGCCCAGATGCCTTGCCACAGCGCCTCGATGGTGCGCTTCGAGCGGTATTCCGGCAGCACGCAGGAGCGGCCGAGCTCAAGGAAGCGCTGGCCGGGATGGCGGGCGATCAGCTTGGTCAGTTCGAACTCGCCTTCGGAATAGAAGCCGCCGGCGGTCGCCGCAATCTCTTGCCGCAGCAGGCGGTAAGTGCCGACGATGCGGCGATGCTCGGGGCCGGAGATCGAAGTGTCCAGCACGAGGAGATGGTCGCACAGCGGGTCGAAGCGGTCGGCGTCGCGCCGGTCCTGCGCCTGGAACAGGTCCTTCCTGGCGCCAAGCTCGTCATAAAACACCCGGTAGCGCACTTCCTGCGCGGCGGCGATCTCGGCCTCATTGCGGGCAAGCCGCACTTCGAGATTGCCGATACGGCCCAGCGGTGCGCCTGTTGCGACGGCATCGGCGTTCCGCGCGGCGAGCAAAGCGCCGCCTGCGCTGGGCCGAGTGTCACATTCCGGCATAACTGTATGCACGAGTGATTCTCCTTCGAGCCATCCCTCTTGGCACGGGGATACGGTGTAGGTGCAACAGGATTGTGACAGTACCGTGATACGGCGCGACGGGCAATACTTCGTCGGCTGGCGAAAACCCTCATTCGGCTACCTACGTGACGCGAGGATTTCTCCAGCGTCGCCTTGAAGCGCGTCGCGCTGGGACGATTCACGCGACGCGCTTCAAGTCTTTGTTTTGCGTGTCGTCTTCTCAAAACCGGGGCCACTTTTGAGCGACATGAATTCAGGCGGCCACCTGGCCCTCGACGGCATGGACCAGCGCGTCGGGATCGAGCGGCTTGGTGACAAAGCCGCTGGCGCCATGGGCGAGCACGGCGTGGCGGGTCTTTTCCTGGCTGTCGGCCGAAAGCACCATGATTGGCACCGGCGGCACAGCCATTTCCTCTTCGTGGCGGCGGATGGCGGCGATCGCGTCCAGCCCGTCCATCACCGGCATGTGCAAATCCATCAGCACCACATCGAAGCGATTTTTCAGCCCGGCTTCGGTCACCGCCTCGACCGCGGCCTTGCCATTGCCGACCACTTTCACGCGATGTCCCGCCTTCAAAAGCGTGGCGCGGGCAAGCATGGCGTTGATGTCGTTGTCTTCGGCGATCAGCACCGACAAACCTTGCTGGCGCCCGCCATGGGCACGAAGCGAGGACGCGCCGGTCTTTTCCGGCTTGGGCGGCGGCAAGGCAGGGGCATGACTGGTCAGCAGCACGCGCAGCAGGGTTTCGCCGCGCACCGGCCTCGCCAGGAAGGTGGCGTAGCCGCTGGTGCGGAATTCGCCAAGCATGCCGCGGTCGGTCGGCGCGATCAGCGTGATCGCCTCGCAATCGGCAAAGCCACTCTGGCGCAGGCGCTTGAGCAGTCTGCCGTCGCCGTCCTCCAGGGCCGCGTCGATCAACAGCACATCGCAATGTTCGGCGAAGGGCGTCGCCTGGGAAGCGGTTGCGGCGACGTCGACGGCGCCGCCATGGGCGCGGATGGTGCGGGCGATGGCGTCGGCCTCGACGGCGTTCTTCGACACGATCACGGCGCGCCGGCCGGCCAGGATGTTCTGCCGGTTCTGCGGTGCTTCGGTTGCTCCTGCGGCCGGGATCTCGAAGACGAATTCCGATCCCTCGCCAAGCCGGCTCGACACCGAAATGGCACCGCCCATGGCGGCGACCAGGCGCCTCGATATGGCCAGACCGAGGCCGGCGCCGCCATGGGTGCGGGTCGAGGTGCCGTCGGACTGTTCGAACTCCTCGAAGATGCGCTCCATATCCTCTTCGCGCAGGCCAGGGCCGGTGTCGGCGACGGTGAAGCAGATGCGGTCGCTGGTCTCGGTGCGGGCCCGTGCAACCGAAACCAGCACGCCGCCGGTGTCAGTGAACTTGATCGCATTGCCGATCAGGTTGAGCAGCACCTGCCTGACTCTTCCCGGATCGGCCATGATCATCTGTGGCACGTCGGGCTCGACATGACAGCCGAGGCCGATGTTCTTGGCGAAGGCTTTCGCCGCCATCAGTTCGACGATGTTGTCGGCGATTTCGCGCAGCGATGTCGGCTGCGGCTCCGGGTCGAAACGGCCGGCCTCTATCTTGGAATAGTCGAGCAAATCCTCGATGAGCGCCAAAAGGGCGCTGGCGGAGGTCGAGACAGCGCCGACATAGGTGCGCTGCTCGGGCGACAGATTGGTGTCAGCCAGAAGCTTGGCCATGCCCATGATGCCGTTCATCGGCGTGCGGATCTCATGGCTGACGGTGGCGAGGAAGCGCGACTTGGCCTGGCTGGCATATTCGGCGCGCTCGCGCGCGGTGATCAGCGAGGATTCGGCGCGTTTGCGCGCGGTGATGTCGCGGGCAATCGCCCGGTGCGAGACGGCGCCGCTATCCTTGTCGCGTACCGACAGTTCGATCCATGAGAACCAGCGCGGACCGTTCGGGGTGCGTATGGAGACGTCGGTGGAACTCAGGCATTCATGATCGGAAAAGGCGGCGTCGGGGACGATGCCGACATCAATGCCGTGCTCGGCGAGGGTCCTGCCGGCAAGGTCGCGTTGGTCGGTTCCGACGAGGCTGGCGAAAACCTTGTTGGCGTAGACGATGTGGCCATCGCGGTCGCGGTGGACGACGAGATCGCCGAGCGCATCGATCAGCCCGCGAAAACGCTCCTCGCTCTCCTGCATCTCCCACATGCGGTCGGCCAGCGTCTCGATTTCGGCGCGGCTACGGGCCGCGGTTTCGTCGAGCAAGGCCGCCGCGCGGCGGACGGTGCGCCGGCTGCGCAGGTGCATGGCGACGCCGGCAAGGCCTGTCGCCAGCAGGCCGAGGGTGATGAAGATCGGCGCACCGGTGAGGTGGGAGAGGCCCGCCAGCACGACACTGGCGACCACCGTCAGGAACGGCAGGCCCTCGGACGTGGGGCGCGGCAAATCCGGCGCCAGAGGCGGCGGCGCAACACGCTGCCGCTTCGCCGTCGCCGGACTCGGCCCGTCGACGCTTTCGGCACGGCTCTTCTCTTTCCTGGCGGACTCCGCGATCATGCGGAAATCCTTGCCAGATAGAGATTATGGAAAAGCGCGGCGGATCGTTCGAATTTTAGCGGTCATGCATTTTTGCCGCCCGTTCTGGTGGCTTCGGGGCCTCACATATCGACAACCACGCGGCCCCTGATCTTGCCGTCGACGATGTCGTGGGCGGCGGTGATGATGCCGTCGAAGCCGATGGTCGTCGACAGGCCGGCGAGCTTCTTGAGATCAAGATCGCTGCCGATTCGGCGCCAGGCTTCCAGCCGCACAGCCTTTGGGGCCATCACCGAATCGATGCCGAGCAGCGAGACGCCGCGCAGGATGAACGGGGCGACGCTCGACGGCAGATCCATGCCACCGGCCAGGCCGCAGGCGGCGACCGCGCCGCCATAGGCGGTCATCGACAGCACATTGGCCAGCGTGTGGCTGCCGACGGCATCGATGCCGCCGGCCCAGCGCTCCTTGGCCAGCGGCTTGGCCGGCTGGGAGAGTTCCTCGCGCGAAATCACTTCGGCGGCACCGAGGTCGATCAGATAGGAGCTTTCGGCGTTGCGGCCGGTCGAGGCGATGACGTGATAGCCAAGGCTGGACAGGATCGAGACCGCGACCGACCCAACGCCGCCGGCTGCACCCGTCACCACCACCGGGCCGCGATCCGGCAGGATGCCGTGCCGCTCCAGCGCCATGACGCTGAGCATGGCCGTATAGCCGGCGGTGCCGACCGCCATCGCATCGTGCGCGCTGATGCCGTCGGGCAACGGCACCAGCCAGCCGCCGTTGACGCGGGCGCGCCCGGCATAGGCGCCGAAATGCGTCTCGCCGACGCCCCAGCCATTGAGGATGACCTTGTCGCCCTTGCGCCAGTCGGCATGCGATGAGGAGAGGACGGTTCCGGCGAAATCGATGCCCGGCACCAGCGGCCAGCGGCGGATCACTGGCGCTTTCCCAGTGATGGCCAGCCCGTCCTTGTAGTTGACCGTCGTCGCCTCGACCGCGACGGTTACGTCGCCTTCCATCAGATCGGCTTCGCCGAAATCGACGATCTCGACCGACTGCTTCTTTTCGGCGTCGCGCGAAACGAGGATGGCTTTGAAGGTTTCAGGCATCTCTTCTCCTCGGCTTCGCAAAGGCTGGCGGTCGGCATTGGCTGGCTCTGGCCGAACTGTGCGGCGACCGTCCGGCGAGGTCAATTGGTCAAAAGAGTCGGGCCGTCAGGCTTCTGGGCCTTGCGGCTTGGCCTCGCGCCGCCAGCCGATGAATTCGTCGAAGACGACCAGCGCCGCGCCGACCGAAATGAAGGCATCGGCGAGGTTGAAGACGGCGAAGGACCATACCGGCGTGTGGAACAATATATAGTCGATGACGTGGCCGTAGACGGCGCGGTCGATCAGATTGCCGATCGCGCCACCGATGATCAGGGCAAAGCCGATGCGGGCCAGCACATGGCCGGATGGCGTACGCGTTGCCAGATAAAGCACGAAGGCGACGACGACGACCGCGATGACGACCAGGCCGGTGTGGCCGAAGGACGAGAACATCGAGAAGGCGATGCCGGTATTGTAGGTGCGAAACAGCGCCAGGAATGGCACCAGGTCGAGCTTTTCCTGGAAGACGAGGCCGGTCTCGATCAGATGCTTTATCCACTGGTCGAGCGCGATTGCCACCATCACCAGCAGCGCATAGGGAGACCATGATTTCACGATGTGGCGTCCTCGGGGGCAAGTTTCAGCGCGCCGCGCCGGATCTCGAACAGCATGATTCCGGTGGCGACCGCCAAATTGAGTGAATCGGCGCGGCCGGCCTGCGGAATCCGCAGCAGCCGGTCGCAGCTTTCCGCCAGATTGTCGGGCAGGCCCTGCTGCTCATTGCCCATCATCAAGAGCACCGGTCCTCGGGAGAAATCGACCGAGCGGTAGTCGACCGCACCCTTCAGATGGGTGCCGACCACCAGGCCCGAGAAGCTGTTTCGCCAAGCCAGAAATGCTTCCGGCGTCGCCTTGGTCACCGGCACGGCGAAGATCGAGCCCATGGTGGCGCGCACGGTCTCGACCGAAAAAGGATCGGTAGTCTCGCCGACCAGGATGACGCCCTTGGCGCCGACGGCATCGACGGTGCGGATGACGGTGCCGAGATTGCCGGGATCGCGCACCCGGTCGAGCGCCACCCACACGTCGCCGTCGTGAGCGCGGATGTCTCTTAGCGGCAGCAGTTTTTGCCGGAAGACGCCGACCACCATTTGCGGATTGTCACGGCGGGTGATGGCGACCAGCACTTTTTCGGACACTTCGAGCACGGTGCCGCCGGCGGCAACCGTGCGCGCCGCCACCTTTTCGACCGCCGCATTGCCGCGTCCGGCCTTGGCGAAAACCAGCGTCCTGATCGACCAGCCGAGGTCGAGGGCGTCGATGACCAGCTTCAGCCCTTCGGCCATGAAGGCGTTCTGCTGGTCGCGGAATTTCTTCTGGGCGAGCGCCTTGATGTCCTTGATCAGCGGATTGGCAAGGCTGGTGACTTCCTTGACCTGCCCGGGCGCACCTGCGTGCCGCTCATTCATTCGGGACTCCCGGGCATTCAGGTCTCCCGGGCATTCAGGCCACCCAGCGCGAAAACAGCGATGTCGACAGCGCCCGGCCGGCGGATTGCTCGCGGATGATCAGTTCGCCTGATTCAACGGTGCCGCCCATGCCGGCAAAGGTGTCGCGCATCAAGGCATGGATGGCGAAGAAGGAGGCGCGGATGGAATAGGCGGTCAGCACCACGGTGAGCGGTTTCGGCGTCAGGATCGCGCGGCAAAGATCGGTCAGGCCGGGCAGGTCCTCGAACAACTGCCAGACCTCGCCCTTGGGGCCGCGGCCATAGGCGGGCGGGTCGAACAGGATGATGTCGTAGCGGCTGCCGCGGCGCTCTTCGCGCTCGGCGAATTTCACAGCATCGTCGACGATCCAGCGGATCGGCTTGCTGCCGAGACCGGCCATTTCCTGGTTTTCGCGCGCCCAGCCGACCGCCTTCTTGGAGGCATCGACATGGGTGACCTCGGCACCGGCGCGGGCGGCTACGAGAGACGCGAGCCCGGTATAGCCGAACAGGTTCAGCACCTTGACCGGGCGGTTGGCCGCCGCGATCAGGCTGGCCATATGGTCCCAGTGCGAAGCCTGCTCGGGGAAGACGCCGACATGGCGAAACGAGGTGAAGCGGCCGAGATAGTCGATGCCGTCATGCTTCATCGGCCAGGTCTCGCCCAGCGGTACCTTCGGGAACCGCCAGCGGCCGATGCCTTCCTCGTCGGTGTCGCCGGTGAAGATGGCGTCGGCTCGGTCCCAGTCCCTGGCGGGCAAGGCCTTTTGCCAGATCGCCTGTCCCTCGGGCCGCACGATGCGGTAGGGGCCGTATTGTTCGAGCTTCTCGCCGGCACCGCTGTCGAGCAGTGCATAATCCTGATTGGGCGCCACTTCGAGGATCACCGGCAGGCGCTCAGTGGGCAGGATGCCTTCGCGACGCGCCAGGATACGGGGGGCGGGCTTCGGATCAGACCGGTCGTCCGGTTTTGTTTCGTGGCGTTGCTGTCTGACTTCGGGTCGGATTGGTACGGTCTCCGGCTGCGGCCGCGCATGTTCGGTCCTGCCTTTTGCGGGCGGACGGTTGTCGCGGCGTTTGTCGCGAAAAGACTTCAAGCAGGAGCGTCTCCGGAGGCGGCAGGCCGCTTTTGGCATAGGGTCACCGGCTGCGCAAACAAAATGGTCCAGCGTGCGAATGTCTGAGGTGGTGGACCTCGCTGAGGAAACAGGCAAATCTCGAATCATGTCCCGTTCCGAACGCCTGCTCGACCTGATCCAGATCCTGCGCCGGCATCGCCGGCCGGTGAGCGGTCACACGCTTGCCGGCGAGATGGACGTTTCGATCCGAACGCTCTACCGCGACATTGCCACGCTGCAGGGGCAAGGCGCGCCGATCGAGGGCGAGGCTGGGCTGGGCTATGTGCTGAAACCCGGCTTCATGCTGCCGCCACTGATGTTCACCGACGAGGAGATCGAGGCCATCGTTCTGGGATCGCGTTGGGTTGCCAGACAACCGGACAAGCGGCTGTCGGCCGCCGCCACCGACGCGCTGGCCAAGATCGCCGCTGTGCTGCCGGATGATCTGCGCGAGGACCTCGATGCGACCGCGCTTTTGGTCGGGCCGCACGGCGATGCTGTCGAAAGCATCGACCTTGGCCTGGTGCGCCAGGCGATCCGCAACGAGAGAAAACTCGGCTTTCTTTACCGCGATGCCGGCGGCGCCGCCTCCGAGCGCTTGATCTGGCCATTCGCGCTCGGCTTTTTCGACAAGGTGCGGGTGGTGGTGGCCTGGTGCGAGACGCGGCAGGATTTCAGACATTTTCGCGCCGACCGGATGTCGGGGCTCAACACCACGGATATCCGCTATCCACGTCGTCGGCAGGCGCTGCTGAAGGAATGGCGCGCGACGCTGGACGCACCGAAGCGCCAGCCCGGCGCTTAATGCTCCTTTCTACGCCCTCGCGGTAGTGTGCTGAGAGTTCTGCAAATTCGCTGAGAGGGGGCGGTCATGGCAGGCTGGTGATTGTTCACGTCACCTGATTCCCGCGAAGGAACGC
>NZ_JAMYOJ010000027.1:0-69676 GCF_040319795.1 Mesorhizobium sp. M0862 | reverse complement strand
GCCCGCCAAGGGATCACGGGCCGCGCAAGCGGCCCTTTCATTTGGTCAGCCATATACCTATCTGTAAGCCATCCTGTTCATAGGCCCAGGCTTACATCCAGATAAGCAAGCAAACGCTTGCTTCAGATCCGGAGCAGGCAAGAGCTTGCCCTGGAGGTGACGCGGGGTGGAGCAGCCCGGTAGCTCGTCAGGCTCATAACCTGAAGGTCACAGGTTCAAATCCTGTCCCCGCAACCAACATCAAAAACAGCCCGCTTCACGCGGGCTTTTTGCGTTCGGACCGTGATCGATGGCGACGACCGGCTATTCAACGATTGAGGAGGGCAGCAAGGTTGGCGTGCTGAGAGGTCCGCGAACCGGGGGATTGATGCCGCCTCGGCGCATTTCGCGAGAGATACGTCGAGCATTAGGAAGTTCGCCAACCCGTCATGGCAATCGATCTGCACGACAACAGCATGATTCGAGCCGCGGAGAGATCGTCGTGCGAAGGCGCGAACCGTTGATTTAAACAACCCGCGCCTTGCCGAAGCTTTTCGTCGCGGGCCGCGTCAGCCAGCTCGCCGCAATGACGCCTGGAAGGCCAGCGAGGTCCAGCTGTTGCTCGAGGCGAGGTGGCAATAGAGCAGCGCAAGCGCGCCGGATTTCCTGAGATCAAGAAACGCCTCGTCGCTCAATTTGTTGAAGGCCGGCTCGTCGATCACCTGAAAGTCGGTGAGGTTGAGGGTCTCGCCGCCCTCCAGCGTCACCTTGCTCTGCCGCGGCGCGAACAGGCCGTGCGCGTCGATCTTGTCGATCATGGCGCGAGTCGCATTGAAGTCGGTCTGGAACTGGCTGCAGAAGGCGAGCGCCTGCCTCGAGGCCTCGGCCGGCTCGTTGCCGTCGAAGAAGGGCGCGGTCTCGTCGCCGCCCTTGGACGAAGGCGTCTGCTCGACGACGCGTTCGCTGGCGCGGTCGATGCACAACGTCAGGCGGCCGGTCGTTTTCGATTCATCGGCCAGGATGAAGGGGTACCGGCGGACATAGGCGGGAATGTAATGCGGCTCCGCCCATTTGCCGTCGGCGCCGACGAACAGGTTCTGGTCCTGGCGCAGGCCGGTGATGATGACAGGCGCCTTGGCGTCGCCGATGAAAACGATCGGGTAGGAGCGCATTGCCGCCGGCATTTCCGAGGCGACGACGGGGATGGCGTGCGCGGTGCGGGCAAAGGAGAAATCGGCACGCGCCGTAAGGCCGAGTGAGCCGTGCCGCAGCGGATTGAGCGCCTCGGGCTTTTTGTAGAACAGCGGCAGCGCATTGGCGGGCGTGCTTTCCGCCCCGTCCGTTTTCGCATCGGTCATCCCTGGCATTCTCCTCTTATGCCCTCCCGGTTTAGGCCAGCGGCGGCGAGGGCGCAACGCACTGACGACTGATCTACCCCGACATTAGCGGGATAAATCTACCTCGTTGTTCGATCGTGCTCTTTTCTACTTCTGGAGATCGAGCTCTATAGACAGCATGCCATCAAGCAGCGACATTGGCTGACGGGACAGACTCTCAACACAAAACGTCTTAAGACAGACGAACCAGGGCAGGCGCATGGCATCGCTTTCGGATTTCGAGCAGGGGCAGAGCTTTTCAGTCGAAGCCGGCGGTCAGACGCTCACGCTGGAACTGAGCGCGGTGCAGCCCATTGCCAACAGCCCGCGCGACGGCGGTGGCTTCACGCTGCTGTTCAGGGGGCCGCGCGACGCGGCGCTGCCGCAGGCTATCTATCGGTTCAACGGCAAAAGCGGCGCCCATGAGATCTTCATCGTGCCGATCGCTGCCGATGCGGCGGGGCGACTTTACGAGGCGGTATTCAACTGATTTTTCGCGGTCCGATCGGCCAGGGGACGATCCGGTCATCAGGGTGCTTGCCAGCGCGGCGGCTCGACATATGATCGACTATATCGAGATTGCGGACGTATTTGACGGAGCGGCGTGTAGCGCACTGTGCGCCGAATTCCGGGCGGCCGTGGGCCGTCCGGCCGGCCTGCTGGGGCGTGCCGACCAGAAGACGGCATGGATCCGCAAGACCGCGCGCGCCGAGGTTTCGCAGGCCACTGAAGCGCGAGTGAGTGCCCTGTTGGCGCAGCAGAAGGCGGCTCTCGAGCGGCATTTCGGGCGGCTGCTCGGCCAGGTCGAGGAACCTCAGTTCCTTCACTATCGGGAAGGCGATTTCTTTGTGCCGCATCAGGATGGCAACACGCCGCTCATTCACGACGAGTCGCGGTTCCGAAAGATCTCGGTGGTGATCTTTCTCAACCGTCAATCGGACAACCCTTCGCCAGAAAGCTATGCAGGCGGCTCGCTGGTCCTGCATGGGCCTTACAGCGGCCCGGACCTGCGCGTTGCCATGCCCGCATTGCCGGGCTCTCTCGTCGCCTTTCGTTCGGAAACGACGCATGAAGTCACCCCGGTCACGTGCAACGAACGTTTCACCATCGTATCCTGGTATCGCGGCGCGTGACGACCAACACGGCCCTTACGGCGAACGGATCATCAGGTCGTAGACGCCTTTGTCCTCGGCAACAGTGAAGCCGAGGCGTTTGTAGAGCCGCCGCGCTGGATTGTTCTTCTCGACATGGATCGAGACCGACTTGCCGGCGGCGGCGGCCTCATCGATGAGATCGGCGAGCAACGCACCGCCAGACCCCTTGCCGCGATGCGCCGGCAGGAAGGCGATATCTATGATGCAATGCTCGCTCGCCGAGCGCTCGATATACAGGCGACCGATATCTTGCCTTGCCTGCTCGATCACCAGCCAGTCGGCGTTGGGATAGTATTTCTGGTAATGCGCGTGCTGCGCTTGAAACTGCATGTCGAGGAACGCCGTTTTCTGCGCGTCGCTCCACGGCGTGACGGCAAGTTCTTCGGCGCGGGTCGAGGCGTAGAGCGCCGACAGGAACGGCAGATCGGCGTCCGCCATCGGGCGGAACGTCAGATCAATCCGCGCCGCGCGCACCCAGCAAAATATAACAGGCCCGTTGTCCACAGTCGGAAGCTGGATCATGGAGTGGCGCTTACGGACGCGCCGGATAGACGCCTTGCATGGCAATGATGAACGTCATCGCCAGATAGGGAGGCAGGTTGTTGTGAGGCAACGTACTGCCCGTTATGCTCAGTGCCTGGGGGTCCATCTGGACCAGATTTTGCGAAGTGTTGTTCTGATACAGCGTTCCGCCCCCCGACTTCCCCAGAACAACCGCATCGGTAAGAGTTCCCTGGGCGCCACTCTCGGTGGATATCGCGACAAAATGATTATGTTGCGGCATTTCCGTTTGCAGAAGGGTGACGGACGTTTCGCCACCCGTCTCGCCGAGAAACCGCTCCGACAAGCCATTGCCCTGTCCTTGCCCCATGGGCGCGGAGCCAGCCATATTCGGCAACGCGAAGGTCGACTTGCCGTCGCCGCCGTAAACTGTGCCCAGGAGCGAAAACAGCGCCGTATTCTGCGAGATTGGCAGGAGCTGGCCATCGCAGGTCGCCCACCCCGTCGGGGCGAAATCTCCGGCAAAAATTCGAATTTCGGCGACGAACGGATTGGTCATGGCAAGTCTCTAGCTTTGCTGGGGGAAGATGCCAAATAGCGAGATGATGAAACTGACGGCGAGGAACGGCACCATATTGTCGTGAGGCTGGCTGCCGCCGGCCGGCGAAATGGCTCCGGCGGCCATGTTGCCATCAGGTGCGATACCCACATAGGGCGTCAGCAGGCTCGATGTCGCCAGGACACCGCCGGACGGACCCGGATTCTTGGCGATATTCGACGAACCGGTCCAGGTATGGGAATGGTTCGGCATTTGTTGGGTTGAAACAGTGACGGATTCGACCCCGCCCAGTTCTCCGATGATATAGGTCTGGCTGACCAGCGGGCCCTTGCCAGCATGGACGGGGATGCGGGATGCGAGGTTGGGCAGGGCGAATGTTTCCTCCCCGTCGCCGCCATAGGTCGTACCGATCAGATTGAACAAGGTTTCGTTCTCGGAGATCGGCATCAGCTGGCCTTGGCAGAACGCCCAGCCATTCGGAGGGAAATTGCCACCGAACATCCTGATCTCGCCGACAAAAGGTTGGCTCATCGAAGCGTCCTCTTAATTTCGCGACGGGAATATGCCTTGCAGGGCAATGATGAAATTCAAGACGAGATAGGGCGATCTGTTCTCATGCGGCTGGCCGCCACCGACGAAAGTGATGTTTTCCTTCGCCATAGCCACCGCGCTGCCAGGCGGCTGATAGATCGGGCTGGCGTTCGCCCCCAACAGCGCGCCGGATGGATTGTTGACGTTGCCGGCAGTGTTCGATGCGTTGACGAAATGGTTGTGTGTCGGCATTTCGCCGAGCGTGAGCGTGTGAAACTCTTCGCCGCCCTGGCCGCCGACAATTGCACCGATAGGGCCGCCCGTATGAACCGCCGCACGTCCCCTCATATCCGGAAGGGCAAAATTTGTCTGGCCGTTGCCGCCGTACCTGGTGCCTAGAAGTGAGAACAATGGCTGGTTCTGGTTAAGCGGCAACAACTGGCCGTTACAAAATGCCCAGCCGCGCGGTGCATAGTTCCAGGAAATGATCTTGACTTCACCTAAATAAGGCTCGCTCATCCCCGTTCCCTCCGTTGGCCGCTTACTGTCTGAATTCTTGTATTATGCCTAAGTAAGACAGCAAGTCGATATCAGATTCATAAAATATATTTCCTAGGACGAAATCCAAGGTTGCTGACTACGGTGTCGCGGCAGGCAGCAGTGGCAGCGGCTGGTTGAAGAACGTCCGGGTGTCCGTCAGTGCCGTTGCCCCGCCATTGACGGTTTCGATACCGGCCTCGCTCGCCTGCGGTACGTTGATCGTGCCGTCGGCGCCGCCGAGGCCGTCCGCGAGGAAGCGGATGGCATTGGCGTTGTTGACGTTGGTGATGGTGTTGGCATGAACGTCGGCATTGATGATAGCGCCGGCAAATGTGGCGGTGACCGTGATGCCGCGGCTGTCGGCATTGTCGCGAATGGTGTTGTTGGTGACCGTCGCGTGCACGGTGCCCGGCTGCACGAGCTGCGTGATCGAGACGCTGTCGCCACCGCCTATGCCGTTGACGCCGATGCTCTGAATAATGTTGTTGTCGATCAGCACCTTGGCGACGCCGAGGCTTTCATGCCCAACCCTGATGCCGTTGCCGGTTCGCGATCCCGAGGTTGCTACGCCTTGCGTACCGATGACGTTGTTGGCGATTGTGCCGTCAAGCGTCCGTGCGAGGTCGCCGCTGCTGAACAGGTTGATGGCCGTCGAGTCGCTGTTGGTGACGGTGTTGTTCCGGACGGTGAAATTCAGATTGCCGCCCGTGCCGGCGCCGGAATTGCTGCTCTGGGTGAGGTTGATGCCGTTGTTCAGATTGTTGAATAGATTTCCCGTGGTCTCGCCGATGTGAGCATTGACGGTGCCGTCATTGGCAATGACGAACAGACCGGTTCCAGGGATGACTCCCGGTCCGGGATAGGCGTTGTTGCCGGTGAAGGTTGCGCCGTCGACGGTCAGCGTCATCGTCGGCGCGCCGGCGACACCGGCGCCGTCCGCCTCGAAGATGAAGTCGCTGCCGGCATTGTTTGAGGCGCCGTTGTTCGAGAACGTGCCGCCGCTCACCACCAGGTTCGCCAACGTGCCGCCGGAATTGATGACCTGCACGTTATGGGTGAATGAGTTGGAGACCGTGAGGTTGGTGAACGTGGTGACGTGCGAGGCGTTGCCGGTAAGTTCGTTGAACAGGATTCCGGACTCGGTGTTGGCATCGGCATTGCTGTTCAGGGTCAGACCGTTGAGCACCACACCGTTGACGCGCAGGCCCTTTATGCCGTTGCCCGCATTGTCGCTGATAATCATGTTGCTCAGGCTGACATCCTGAGTGTCGGTCAGGCTGACGCCATCGCCGGTCGAGTTCTGGATCGTGCCGCCGCTGCCCCCCGTCGCGCCGGTGCCGGTCACCACCAGATTGCCGCTGGTGCCGGTGTTGTTGAGCACGATGCCGTTGGCTGCACCATTGGACGCAATGCTCCTGAACGTCACGTCGCCGGCGCCGATCGTCGTGTTGGCGACATTAAGGGCCGTGCCCGTGCCGGACACGATGGTGTTGCCGGTGCCCTGCACCGTCATCGTGCCGCCGGTGGTGGCTGCCGGACCGGGGCCGGTGGCGCTGAAACCGGCGCCGCTGGTCGTGGCGATGACCAGCCCGCCATTGGTGAAGTTGATCGTCGCGCCGGCATTGTCGCTCAGGCTGACGCCAGCCGCCGTGGTCGAGGTGATCGATTTCGACGCGCCGGAGAAGGTGATGATGCCGGCGACATTGTCGTCCAGCAGGATGCCGATCTGGCCCGCCGCATTATGCGTGATGTTGCCCGACAGGGTGATGTTGCCGGCGGTCAGGGCGCGATCCTGGATGTTGACCGCCTGGCCGGTGCTGCCGCTGGTGATCGCGCCGGCATAGGTGAAGGCCGCCGTGCCGCCGCTGTTGGCGGTGCCTAGGCCATCGCCGATACGGATCACGGCGCTTGTTCCGCCCACCAGCGCGCCGGTGCCGAGGTCGATCGCTCCCGAACCGGTGACGGTATCGAGGATGACGGCGCTGGTGCCGCCGGCGCCTTTGTTCGTGGAAGCGAAGGTCACGCCGCCCGCCGCGATGGCAACGCTGTCAAGGTTGACCGCGACGCCGCTGCCGGTCGAAATCGTGTTGCCCGAGCCGATAACGGTCACGGTGCCAGTACCGTTGCTCGTGGCGTTGAAGCCGGTGCCGGAGGTGGTGGTGATGGCTAGGCCGCCGCCGGTGAAGTTGACCGCGGTGTTGGTGTTCGCCGTCAGGTCGACGGCATTGTTGGCTCCGGTGGTCAGTATCTTGCTGGCGCCGGAGAAGTTGATCGTGCCGCCGGTGTTGGCGTTGACGAGGATGCCGTTGGCCACGCCGCCGGTGGCGCTGAGAGTGCCCGACAATGTCGTGGTGCCGGCGGTGCGGGTGGAGATGCTGACGACGTTTCCGGCCGTGGTCTTGGTGACCGAGCCGGCATAGCTGACATTGGCCGAGCCGCCGGTGACCAGGAAGGCCGCGCCGGTCGCGCCGCCGAGCGCACCGGAGCCCAGGCTGACAGTGCCGGCGCCGGTGACATTGGTCAGCGACACGTTGTTGGTGCCGCCGGTCGAATTGGTCGAGGTGAAATTGATGCCGGTGGTGGTGGCGATGCCGTTGAGGTTGACCGCCTGCGCGGAAGTGGAGCTCACCGTGCCGGTCGTCACATTGACCGTGCCGCCATTGCTGGCACTGAATCCGGTGGTGCCGTTGGTGACGATGTCGAGGCTTGCGAAGCTGACGGTCGAGGCCGTGGCGCCGTTGTTGATTGCGACTGCGGTGCCGGTCATCGGCGTCGTGGTGCCGAGATCGACCGTACCGGTGAAGCTCACCGTATTGGCCGCCGTCGCGCCGGAAATGCTGATGCCGCTCGCAGCGCCGTTGGCGATCACCGAGCCGGCGAAGGTGAAGCTGCCGCCAGCGCGGGTCGAGATCGTGGCCGCCGCGCCCGACGTGCTGATGATGGAGCTGGCGCCGTCGAAGCTGATCACCGCGTTGCCGCCGGTCACCGAAAGGCCGCTGCCGCCCGATATGTCGACATTGATACCGGCAATCGTGCCGCCAGCGCCCGACGCGCCGCCGAAGGCGATGCCGGTGCCGGTCGCCGCCGTGGTGATGTTGACGTTGGTCAGCGTCGTCGTGCCGGTGGTGTTGTCGAGCCTGAAGGCAATGCCGGTGGCGCCGGTGCTGGTGACGTTGGTGATGGTGCTGTTGGACGCGTTCAGCCACACATCGCTGGCGTTGCCGGAGAAGGTAACGTTGTTGATCGTCGTGCTGTTTGACGGCGTGATCTCGATACCCTGCGTGGCAAAATTGCTGATAGTCATGTTGCTGATGACGGTATTCGCAGCGCCCGCGCCATTGTCCTTGATGCCGCGCGCGGCACCCGCCGGGCTGCCATTCAGGATGAAGCCGTCGATGATGTTGCCGCCGGCGCCGAGCGTGATGACATTGTTGCCGGCACTCGTGGTCAGCGTCGCGGCGCCATTGGGCGTCTGGTCGATGATCGAGATGTTGTTGCTGGCGAGCTGGATGGTGGAGGGCACCGTCAGCGCCAGGTTGATGTTGCCGTTGCCGAAGCCGCGCAGCTGCTCGCCGATGGCGAGCGCCAGCGTGTCGTTGCCATTGCTGCCTGCCGCGGTGATGACGCCGCCATCGTTGACGAGGACGAGAATGTCCGTCGAGACTGCTGCTGCTTCGGCGGTGGCCAGCGTCGCGAGATTGTTCTGGTCGCGACCGCTGCCGTCACCGGTCGCGGACGCGCCGACGAAATAGACTTTGCCGACTCCGAAGCCCAGGCCGGGAGCCGACTGGAAGTTCACATCCTGGAAATTGTAGGTGCCGGCAACCGGCGCACTGGATGCGTCGATGCCTACATTGGCGCCGATGGTCGAGAGCTGGTCGGTCGCCGATTCGCCGTCGCCATAGGTGAAAGCGAGGTTGGTGGCGCTGTTGAGGAACACGCCGGTGTTGACCCCGGCTATGCTCGAACTGGCGCCGCCGACCACGGCATCGCCGAGGCGCACCGTCTGGCCGCCGATGGCGCCGCGCAGGTCGACGCCTATCGAGGTGCCGGCGGCGGCATTGGTGACATCGAAGTCATTGGCCGTCAGCGCCGCATTGATGGTGGCACCGTTGAGGTCGAAGGCCACGCCCGTGGTGCTGTTCAGGCCGATGTCGAGATCGTTGAAGGACAGCGCCGCGCCAAGCGTGCCGGAAACATCGACACCACGCGTGGTGATGCCTTGCAGGTTGACCGTGCCGAGAATGATGGCGCCGCCGCCGGACGAGGCGATATTGGTCAGCGAGATGCCGGTTGCGGCGGCAGTGGCCGAAACACTGTCGAAATTCATGCCCGCAGCGCCAATCGCAACGCCATTGAGGTTCAACGCGGTGCCGCCGGCCGTCGTGGTGATGCTGTTGTCGCTGAGGAGCGCGCCGACGCTGACCGTGCCACCGCCGCTGGCGTTGAAGCCCGTGCCGGAGGTGGTGGTAATCACCAGGCCACCCGTATCGAAGTTGATCGTCGCGCCGGTGTTGGTCGTCAAGTCGACCGCCGTATTGGCGCCAGTGGTCAGCGTCTTCGTGCCACCGCTGAGAGTGATGGTCCCGCCGGAGTTGCCGTGGACATAAATACCATTGTCGAAACCGCCGGTGGCGCTGAGCGCGCCGGACAGTGTGACCGTGCCGCCGGTGACGCCGGAGATGTCGACGATCTTGCCGGTGGTGGTCTTGGTGACCGTGCCGCCATAGCTGACGGTCGCAGCACTGCCATTGAGCAGGAATGCGACGCCCGAAGCGCCGCTCAATGCGCCGGATCCGAGGCTGACTGTTCCGGTGACATTGGCCAGGCCAACATTGTTGGTGCCGCCGCCCGACGAGGTCGAGTCGAGCGCGATGGTGGCGGCGACGCCGGAGAGGCTGATGGCCTGGCCGCTGGTCGAATTTACCGTCTGGGCTGCAGCGGAAGCGGTGATGCCCATCGTGCCGCCGGTCCCGACAATGCCGGTGCCGCTGGTGGTATCGATGGTCAGGCCGTTGAGGAAGTTCACCGTGCCGGCGCTTTGCGAGAAGCCGACGCCGCTGCTCGTGTCGATGTTGGCGAGGCTGGCGATGTTGAGGTTGCCGCTGACCCAGTTGATGCCGCCGCCGGTCGTCGCGACGTTGTTCACCGTCACCGTGTTGAAGGTGAACGTGCCGGTGTTGGCGCCGGTGACGTCGATGCCGAAGCTGCCGGTGCCGGTGATGCTGGTTGCGCCGGAGACATTCACCGCCCCGGTGACGCCGTTGAGGATGATGCCGCTGGTGGCGCCGCTCGAGGTGATGCTGTCGAAATTGACGCCGCCGGCGCCGAGTGTGCCTTGCAGCGACAGCGCGGTCTGGCCCGTGGCGTTGATCGTCGTGGAACCGGCATTGGCGACGGTGAGGCCATTCAGTCCCGAAAGGCTGAGGCCGGTGGCCAACGATGTCGTGATGTCGAGGCCGCCATTGAAGTTGACCGCAGCTGCCGCGCTGCCGCCCGAAATCGAAACGCCGTTGCCGCCGGTGATCGTCACCTGGTCGGTGAAGGTCACCGCGCCGCCGGTGCGGTTGGCGATATTGATGCCGCCACCGGTCAGCGTTCCCGGAGTGGCGCTGTTGGGCAGGATGCCGCGCGACACCGAAATGGTGCCGGTGCCGCCGTTGACGTCGAGCAGCGTGCCGGCAACGTTGATGTTGTTGTTGATGATCGACAGATTGCCGTTGAGGCCGGCGACCTGGATGGCCGTCTGACCAGCGGCGACGTTGCTGATCGTCACGCCTTCGATGGTGATGCCGCTGGCATTGCTGAAGCCGACCGCGCTCTGATCGATGAGGAAGGCGGCACCGGTCGCGCTGCTGAAGTCGAAAGCGGTGTGGCGCACGGCGTTGTCGCCGAGCAATTGCATCAGGTTGGCCGTCCCGCTGACCACGGCCTCGTCGCCGGTGATGTTGCCGCCGGTGGCGCCGAGATTGCCCTGGACGTTGGCCGGCTGGATCGTGCCGGTCGAAACCACATTGCTGTTGCCGAAGCCGGTGATCGTCTGGCCGGAATCGAGCGTGAAGGCGGTGGCGCCGAGATTGATCGTGCCGACGAAGGCGAAGTTCTGCGTGCCGGTCAGCGCATCGGCGGCGGCGAGCGAAATGGTGTTGACGCCCATGCTGAGATTGCCGGTCGTGCCGGCGGCGATGAAGCCGCCCGACTGCGAGACCAGCGTGATCGAACCGGGCGCGGTGGCGAGGTTGGCGCTGCCGGTGAAGAACACGTCGTCGAAATCGTAGTTGCCGAGCGTCGGATCGAGACCGACCGCGTTGACGGTGAAGCCGCCGGCGGCGGCGATGATGAAGGATTCCAGCCCGTCGGTCGAATCGCCGTCGCCGAAGGTGAAGTTGGCATTGGCGGAGGTCGCCGTGGTCTGGCCGGACGACAATTCGACGCCGATGCCGACATTGTCGATCTTCGAGCCCTGCAGGAAGGTGATGACCTTGTTGCCGGTGGTCGACGACAGGTCGATGCCGCGCGAGGTCAGGTCGCCCAGGCCGGTGATCGTCGTCAGGCCGAAATCGGCCGTCGTCGAGGAGCCGCTGAAGTCGATGCCGGTCTGGTTGGCGCCGACATCGTCGATGGTGGTCGTGCCGAAGCTGACATCGTTGTTGGTGCCGGCGAAGTTGATGCCGGCAGTGCCGCTCGTGGTGCCCAGCGTGACCTGGGTCGTGCCGAAGGTCACCGGGCCGGCATTGCCGACAATGTTGATGCCGATGCCGCCGGCGCCCGTCACGGTCACCGCCCCGAAGGTTGCCGATGCGGTGCTCGCGACACCGGAGACGGACAGGCCGGTGCCCAAGGCATTGGTGATCGATAGCGGGGTGGTAACATTCAACGTTGCGGTGCCGATCAGGCCACCGACCACCGCGCCGCCGCCACCGCTCGCCGACAGGGTCGGGCCGGTGAAGCTGAACGCACCGCCTGCCGGGGGCAATGTCGAGCCGATTGCGAACAGATTTCCGGTGCCGGTCGACGTGACGCTGCCGCTGAACTGGGCCGAGCCGCCGATGGTGCCGTCGATCTTGACCGCCGTGCCTGGTGCTGTTGCCGAGCTGGAGATGTTGGCCGAGACCGTGATCGCGGCGCTGCCGCCAAAAACCACGACGCCGTTGCCGGTGCCGGAACCGGTGATGGTGCCGCCGATGTTGATCGTGCCGGTGTTGTTGGTCAGGCTGACGTCGTCGCCCGAAACCAGCGTCGTCACCAGATTGTTGACATTGACCGTCGCGGCGCTGCCTTGCACCACGAAGCCGGGGCCACCGCCAACAACCGTGTCGATCGTCGTCGTGCCATTGAAGGTAACGGCGTTGGCCACGTTGGTGAGGCGGATGGCGTCGCCATTGACGCGATTGATGTCGACAGCGCCGAAGGTGACGCTGCCGCCGCTGGTGTTTTCGATGAGGATGCCGGTCTGCACGGCGCCGCCTGAGCCGTCGACGGTGACGCTGTCGAAAATGACGCCGCCTGCGCCGATGGTCAAACCGCCGGCGCCACCGAGATGGATGCCGTTTTCGACAGGGCCGAGCCCAGATGCGGTCGTGTTGGTGCCGGTGACGGTGAGCGTGCCGCCATTGATGGCGCTGAAGGCAAGGCCGCCATCGGTGGTGAGGTCGAGCCCGCCGGTGAAATTGATCGTGCCGCCGGCATTGCCGGTCAGGTCGATGGCGTTGGCCGCGCCGGTGCTGGCGGTGATTTGGCCGGCGAAGGTGGCGGAGCCGCCGGTCATGCCGCTGATCATGACCGCGCTCGCGGCACTCGTCTGATTGATGGTGCCGTTGTAGGTGAGGTTAGGCGTTGCTCCAAGAATGCTGAGCGCCGTGCCCGTCGTGCCGGCGATCGAACTCGCATTGTCGAAGGTCAGCGTGCCCGTGGAACCGCCCGTGACGCTGACGCCGATACCGGCGCCGGTGATATCCAAATTGTTGAAGGTGCCGGTGCCGCCGAAGTTGCTGGCCAGCAGGCCGGTGCCGCTGACGCCGCCCATCGTCGTGTTGGTGATGTTGATCGCACCCGTTGCGCCGGTCAGGTCGATGCCGGTTACGGCGCTGCTGATCGTCACCCCGGTGATGGTGGCCGCGTTTACATTCGATCCGTTGATCGCCGAGCCCGAACCCGCATTGCTGACGCTGAGGTCGGCGACGCGGTTGCCGTTGGCGAGATCGATGGTGCTGCCGGCCGAGTTGTTGAGAGTGGCGGCGCCATTGCCGAACGGATCGACCTGGGTGCCCGAAGTAACCACCTCGGCGCCGGTGACGTTGGCCGGCGGCCCGCCGAGAGCGACGGTGTTGCCGTTGGCGAAGGAGACGATCTGCTGGCCGTCGGCAAGCGTGAAGCCGTCGGCATCGGTGTTGATGGTTCCAGCGCCGTTGTTGACAAGGACGAAGATGGTGTTGGCTTCGGTCGTCAGACCGTCGGCGGCGTCGGCGTTGATAAGGTCGCCAACGCTCGCGCCGGAGCCGGTCCCGGTGTTTGCTGCGCCGACGAAGATGACGTTGGCGGTGTCGAACAGCTGCGGGCCGACCAGATGGGTGGCGTTGAAGGCATAGGTGCCGTTGCCGGCTAGCAGGCCGCGCATGTCGAGCGAGGCGGTCGTCCCGGTGATCGAACTGGTGCCGACACCGGCGCCGAACGAGAAGGTCGTGTTTGCGCTGGTGCCTGCCGCGCCGTTGGTGCCCATCTGGACGCCGGTGCCGGCGGAGATCACACCGGTGCCGATCGTCACCGAGCCGCCGGTGGTGCCGGAAAGGTCGATGCCGGTCGAAGTGCCGGCGCCGGTGATGTCGAGCGAGGTGGCGGTGAAGGTCGACTGGCTGCCCGACAGGTCGAGCCCGGTCTTGCCGGTCGGCAGGCCGGTGATGTCGATGTTGGCGAAGCTGATCGTGCCGTTCGTACCGGAAATGTCGATCGCGTTTTGGCCCGGCTGGTCGATCGCGACATCGCCGAAAGTGATGGCACCGGAATTGGCAGCCAGTATGATACCAGAGCCAGAAGGAGCGGTGACCGTGACATTGCCGCCAAAGCCTACCGTTGCCGAGCTATTCTGGATGACAATGCCGTTTGCGACGTTCGAAATTTTCGTCGAGCCGGAGATATCGAAGCTGCCGGTGACGTTCGTGAGGCCGACACCGGTCCCGCCACTAATCTGGTTGAGGCTGGTCAGCGTGACATCGAGCCCAATCTGGGATGCGCTGAATCCGTTGCCGCCATTGCCGGAGATCGTTCCGCCAGTGGTCGTCAGCTTGCCGGCGCCCGTCGATGTGGCGTCGACGCCACTGCCGCCATTGACCTTGGCGTCAAGCGTCTCGAAGCCGTAGGTACCGTTGCCGTTGATCAACAGGCCGTCGGTGCCGTTGTTCGACAGCGTCGTCGTGCCGTTGAACGAATAGGTTCCGTCGCCCTGGATCGACAAGCCGGCGCCGCCATTGTTGGTCGAGCTGAGGTTGGTGGCGGCAACGGTATTGGTGCCGTCGAACAGCAAGCCGTTCAGGTCGGCGCCGCTGACGGCTAGGCCCGTCATTGTGACATTGCTGACGGCGCTGCCGTGAACCGCGTTGCCGCCACCGGTATTGGACAGGTTGAAGTCGAGCAGCGAGGTATTGTTGGCGAGCGTCACCGTGTCGCCGGCACCGCTATTGGTCAGCGTGGCTGCGCCGCCGGCGTCGGAGACGGTGCTGCTGTGCACGACATTGTCGCCCGTCACATTGATCGGGATGCCGCCGAGCGAGAACGTGCGGCCATTGCCGAACGAAGCCAGCGTCTGGCCGGCGCTCAGCGAGAAGCCGTCCGCATCGTCTATGTCCGTGCCGCGATTGACCAGCACGAAGATCGCGGTGCCGTCGGTATTGGCATCGGCCGTCGCGACCGTCGCCAGGTCGAGCAGCGAGGATCCGGTGCCCGAACCGGTCGCGGTCGCGCCGACGAAAATCACATTCTGCTGGTCGAACAGCTGCGGGCCGCTGAAGGTCGTCGAGCCGAAAGCATAGAGCCCGAGCGTCTGGTTGAGCCCCCGCGCGTCGAGCGAGGCGGTGATGCCGGCAATCGAGCCGCCGCCGAAACTGAATTGGGCATTGGCCGAATTGGCCAGCGAGCCGGAAATGCCGAAGCGCACGCCGGTATCGACATTGGCGATCGCGCCGCCATCGGTGATGACGATCGTCGCCCCGCCCGCGCTGGGCGAAGACAGATCGATGCCGATCGAGCCGGCGGCGCCTGTGCCAGTGATGTTGAGCGACTGCGCCCTGAAATTGGTCTGGCTGCCGGAGAAATCGAGGCCGACGCCGGAGCCGAGGCCAGCAATGACGATGTTGCCGGCAATTATCGATGTGTTGGCGCCCGCAAACACCGTGCCGTCCGAGCCGGGATTGGTGATGTTGATGTCGCCGAAGCGGATCGCGGCCGGCGAATCCGTGATCGCGATGGCCGGTCCGGTCGTGTTCGAGATCGTCGTCGCGCCGTTGACGGTGAAGCTGCCCGAAAGATTCTTGAGCACGACGCCCGATGTGCCGCCGGTCTGGGTGATCGAATCCAGCACGATATGGGCGGTGATCGGATCGATGAGGACGCCGACGCCGTCATCGCCGAGCGCCTTGTTGCCCGACACCTGGCCGCCGGTGATGGTGATCGAGCCGGCGACCCCGGTGCCCTTCACGGCTATGCCGGCATCATTGTTGTCGAGCGCGTTGAGGGTGGCGAATGTGTAGGTGCCGTGGCCGGTTATATCCAGGCCGTCGTCGCCATTGCCCTGCAGCAGCGTCGTGCCGGTGAAATTGTAGGTGCCGTCGCCTTCGATATGCAGTCCGTCGAGGCCGTTGCCGGTCGCGGTGAAGTTCGAGCCATTGACGCCGGTCGATGTGCCGGTGAAGTCGGCGCCGTGGCCGCCGGTGCCGGTGACCGTGACGTTGGTCAGCGTGGCGCCGGCGATGTTGTTGCCGAAGATGCCGTCCTTGCCGCCGGTGATGGTGATACCGCTCAGCGTGTTGCCATTGGCGAGCGTCAGGACGTTGTTGGCGGGGTTAGTGCCCTGGATGGTGCCGTTGGAGCCGCCGAAATTGTAGGTGCCGATGCTGCCGTCGGCGAGCCGCGCCTGGACACCGCCGCCACCGCCGATAACGGTCTGTCCGTTGGCGAGCGTCACGCCGGCTGTCGTAATGTTGCCCTTGCCGCTCAGCGCGACGACGACGCCGTTAGCGCCGGCGCCGGCGACTGCATTGTCGAGCGTGGTCGGGTCGCCGATCGTGCCGAGGCCGAGCGCGTCGTTGTCACCATCGGCAAAGAAGAACTGGCCGAATGCCGTGTTGGTGGCGGCATTGATCGCCACCCGCGTCGACGTGCCGGTAACTTTGTCCTGGCTCTCGATGCGAACGCCGATGTCGCCGCGTACGCGCTCGTTGACGCGTTTGCGCAGGCCGGGGCTGACCGGATAGACCGGCTCGGCGCCGTCATCGGCCGAAGACGAGCCCTTGTCGAAAGCGTTGAGCGGCACCGTCAGCCGGATGCTGCCGGCGAACTGGGTGTCATCGCGGTTGTCGTTGCGCACCTCGCCGGTGAAGGTCAGCGACGTGCCTTTGCCGATGACGTCGCCGATCGAATATTCCAGGCCGGCCTTGGCGCCGGTGATGCTGCCGTCGTCGCCGTCGGGATCGCCGAAATGGTAGGCGCCGACATCGAAACGCAGTGAATGGTTCTCGGGCAGGTTGAGCGGCACCTGAACGCCGACCTCGCCCTCGATGCCCCAGGCCGCGTAATCGCGGTGGGCGATGGCCGATATCTGCTCGATCAGCTGATGACCGACCAGCGACAGGCTCGACTCTTGCCCGGCCGTGCTGCGGTCGCCGCTGATCGGCAGATAGACGTTTACGTGCGCATCGTATTTTGAGGTGATGGCCTCGAGGCCGAGCGTCGAGGCGACGAACTGGTGACTGTCGTGGTTCTGGATGTTGAGATAGGCGTAGCCGCCGATCATCAGATCCGGATTCACGATGCGGCGAACGCCGAGGCCGACGTCCTGGCCGAAGCCGTCGTCGAAATCGTATTTCGAGCGCACATCGAGAAAGAGAACGGATTCGAGGTTCTGCTTCAGCGGCAGGAAACCCTCGATCGCCGTGTTGCCGCCATTGTTGTTGGCGCCGATGATGGCGCGGACCTGCGGCTGCCACAGTCCGGTGTCGCCGGCATGGGCGGCTATGCCGGAAAGGGCAAGTGCCAGAGTGGACAACGCAGTCGTCTTCCAGAGATGCCTGGAGAAACCTGACCGGCGATACTTGCTATTCGCCCGGAAGCTTCTTCCGTGCGTCGCCATGTCATTGATCTGCCGAGTTTTCTCGGTCGTCTCCATCCCTTGCGAACCCCGACGAGTACACGCTCCGTCGATAATACTATCCGAATGCCAGTGTATAGCGAGCATCGATTGTTTGCTTTACACATACAAGATTTCAAAGTTGTTTATTGTGGTAATCCAGCAACAGTAATTTAGCCGGCGCTCATGTACCGTATTGGCTTCCCCGCCAGGCTCGGCTGTTGTATCAACGCGCTCGGCGAAACCCTGACACGACGAGGATCGGGTGGCTTCATTGCTGAGAACCGTTTGTGGGCGGGCCGCCTGGGTCGGCGCGCTATGGCTGGTCGTGTCGGCAGGGTCGGCGCTTGCCGAAGAGCCGAAGTCAACCAAATCTGCCGAGACAAAGCCTGCAGAAGGCAATCCGTGGGCGCTAAACTGCTCCAGCGGATCAACCGGAACCGAGCTTCAATGGCAGGTTTCGCAAAACCTTACCGAGGCCAAGACGGGGCAGCGCGTTCTTACCGTTACGGTTCGCCGCGACAACGGCAATGGCAACCTCGCGATGCTGCTGGCCTTGCCGCACGGGCTGTTCCTGCCTTCCGGCGCCTCGTACCAGATCGACCAGGGGCAGAAGACGACCATTGCCATCCAGACCAGCGACCAGAACGGCGCCTATGCCGCGACCCCTTTGTCGGCGGACCTCGTCAAGGCGATGAAATCGGGAACCAACCTGAACATCGGCATCGAGTCGGTGACGCGCAAGCCGGTGACCATTCCGGTCTCGCTTGCCGGATTCACTGCCGCGATCGACAAGCTTCAAGCGTTGAAATAGCCGGCCCATCTCGGCAGATGCGTAAGCATCAGCTTACGTTATGGACTGGCCGGGCTCACACGTGCTTGCGGCCGCCTGTCTCGCGGAACCAGCTGTCGGGGTAAGGATACCACCAGTCCTGGATCGCCGGTCTGTGGTCGATGATGACCATCTTGGAGCGTCGGAAGGCGTCGAGTCCCTGGCGTCCCAGCTCGCGGCCAAGGCCTGATGCCTTCCAGCCGCCGAAGGGCAAGGCGTCATTGTCGATCAGCGGGTTGTTGACCCAGACCATGCCGGCCTCGAGCCGCTCGGCCGCCTCATGCGCCTCGGCGAGGTCGGTGGTGAAGACCGAGGCGCCGAGCCCGAACGGGCTGTCATTGGCAAGCCGGATCGCTTCGTCGAAATCCTTTACGCGGCAGATCGCTGCGACCGGCCCGAAACACTCTTCGCCCATGATCGCCATATCGGGCGTAACCCCGGTCAGGATCGTTGGCTCGTAGAACCAGCCAGTGTTGTGCGCCGGCGGAATGCGCCCGCCGGCAACGGCTATAGCGCCGTTGCCGATAGCATCATCGACCAGCCGCATCACTTTCGCCCGGGCGGCTTCGCTGACCAGCGGGCCGATCTCGGTCTTGTCCATGCCATTGCCGATGCGCAGCGCCCGCGTCTTCTCGGCGAACAGCTCGACGAAGCGATCGTGAACCGAGTCGACGACAAAGAAGCGTTCGGCCGAGGTGCAGACCTGGCCGGTCAGGTGGAAGGCGGCGGTGACGCTGCCGGCTGCCGCCACGTCGAGCGGCGCGTGCTCGCTGATGATCAGCGGATCGCTGCCGCCGGCTTCGATGACGCAAGGCTTCATGCGCTCGGCGCAGGCGACTGCCACGGCTTTGCCGGCGGCGACCGAGCCGGTGAAGGCGACAGCGTGGGTGCGCTCGGAGGCGATCAGCGCCTGCGCGGTGGCGGCCGTGCCAGGCAGGCAGGCGACCAGCCCTTCCGGCAGTGAACGGAACACCGTCATGTAGTCCAGCGTCGACAGCGTCGTCGCTTCGGCCGGCTTGATGACGCAGCCGTTGCCGGCGGCAAGCGAGGCCGCAACGGTCCAGCACATCAGCAGGATCGGGAAGTTGTAAGGCATGATGTGCACGGAGACGCCATACGGCTCGTAGCGCGCATACTGGAACGACCCGGCCTGCGTCGTGCCGGCGATCTTGCCGGCGTCGTCGCGCGCCATCTCGGCATAGTAGCGGAAGATCGGCGCGCAATTGGCGATCTCGCCGATCGCTTCGGGATAGGGCTTGCCCATCTCGCGCACCATCAGCTCGGCGCAGCGCGTGAAGTCCGCCGCCTCGATGGCGTTGGCGACCGCATGCAGATGCTTTGCCCGGCTCTTGGCATCGAGCTTCTTCCAGGCGGCTTGTGCCGTGGTTGCGGCACACAGCACCGCATCGACCTCACCGTCCGTTGCGGCGGAGATCGAGCCGACGGTCTCCAGCGTCGCCGGATCGATCACCGGTTTTGCCGTGCCGGTCATCGGCCGGTAGTCCGGATTGACGAAGAAAGCCGGCCGTTCAGCGGAGAATTGCATGGTCGTCCTTTCAGGTCCGCTCAGCGGATCATGTAGACTTTCTTGATGGTCTCATGGACGGTGCAGACGCCTTTCCAGTCCTGCGGGAAGAACGCCGCCGTGTCCGGCTCGATCTCGATGACCTCGCCCGATTCGTGCACATAGGTGCAGCGGCCCTCGAGGAAGTGGCAGAACTCGTCGCGGGTGACATGGCAGTGCCATTTGCCGGGGGTGCAGACCCACAGGCCGCATTCCGAACGGCCCTCCGGCCCCTTGTAGAGCAGCTTGCCCGAGGTGTGGGACACGCCCTCGATCATGGTCGGGATGACGCCCCAGTCGACGAGGTCGGTGATGGCAAGCGGGGATTCCATGATGGGCGTGGTCATGGCGATTTCCTTTAAAAAAGTGCTCAGCGGCACATGAAGGCCTTGGTCAGTGTTTGCGTGATGGTGGAGGTGCCGGCCCAGCCGGCGGGGAAGAACACCAGCATGCCGGCCTCGACCGGGATCTCTTCGCCATTCTCGCGGACATAGGTCCCGCGGCCCGACAGGAAATGGCAGAACTCCTCGGCGGCAAAGGTAATCTTGCGGCTGCCTGGCGTGCACGACCACAGGCCGCATTCGCTTGAGCCGTTCGGGTTCTGCGAGAGGATCCTGCCCGAGGCGCGCGGCGAGCCGGCAAGCGTGTTGCTGCCCCCGCCCCAGTCCTCCAGTTTCACGGTCGAGGCCTTTGGCCAGCGCGGTGTCGGCATATTGGGAAGCTCCGTTGCTGTTCAAGCCAGCATGTAGATGTTGCGCATGGTCTCATGCACGGTGCATTCGCCTGTCCAGCCGGCAGGGAACATGACCACGGTCCCGGCTGCGACTTCTACCACCTCCCCGGCATCCGACCGGTACGTCGCGCGGCCGGCGACGAAATGGCACAATTCGTCGCGCGGAATCGAGAGCCGCCAGCGGCCGGGCGTGCAGACCCAGATGCCGGATTCCGGCTGGTTGTTGGGTCCTTTGTGGACAAGCCTGCCGGTCGAGTGCGACGCGCCGTCCAGCGCGTCGGACTGGGCGCCCCAGTCGACGAGGTCGGTGCGGGTGGAGGCTTGGTAGAGATGCGGGGCGGAGGAGGTCACAGCAGCGCCTCCAGCAGCCCGGCTGCCTTCTCAGGCCCGTTCTGGGCCTGCATCTGCGCCGAGGTCTTCGCCAGCCTGATCTTCATCTTGGGGTCAGTCAGGCAGGCTTCGATCCTGCTGATCAGCTGGGCGTCGCTCCAGTCGTAGCGCGGCATGCCGAAGCCGTGGCCGGTTTCCTGGACGCGGGTGGCGTTGTCGTGGCCGTCCCAGACATAGGGCATGATGATGGCCGGCTTGCCGAAATAGAGGCACTCTGTGAACGAGTTGTTGCCGCCATGGTGGATTACGGCATCGACCTGCGGGATAACTGAAGGCTGCGGAAACCAGCTCTCCACGATGACGTTGTCCGGCACATCCGTGTACTGGTCCTTGTAGCCGCCGACATTGACCAGCGCGCGGTAACGGGTCTTGCCCAGTGTTGCGATTATGCGCTTCAACAAATCGACATCGCCGGCGCCGAGGCTGCCGAAGGAGACATAGAGCAGCGGCCCGTCATTGTTCTCGGGGAAGGTCGGCACGGTATAGGGCTTTTCCTGCCGCACGCAGCCTTCCAGATACTGGAACTTTGCCGGGTCGAGCGGATGGCGGCGCTTGAACTTTGCCGCTTCGGGATAGAGCAGCAGATTGAGATAGGGCGAGGCCTCGAAGAATTGGCCGACGGGGTAGGGCGCTTCATTGTTTGCGGTGAGGAAGGCGTTGAAGTCGTCGTGGATGGGCTTGATCACCGCGTTGAAATGATCGCGGTAGCGCTGGTGGCCGACATGGTCGTTCTCGCCGCAGCCCGAGAGATGCGGCGGGATGTCCTCATCCTCGATCTCGTTTTCCGAGCAGGAAATGACGCGCACCCAGGGTTTGCCGAACTGTTTGATGGCCGGAAACAGGATGACGTTGTCGACGCAGATCACGTCCGGCTTGATGGCGGCCAGAACGCGCGGCAGATCTTTCTGCGCCCATTTGGCGCTGTCGACGATCGCGGTCCAGCAATCCTTCACGTAATTGTCGACCTGATCGTATGGCGATTTGCGGAAGTTCGGGATGTGGCCGTTGATGAAGTCTTCCCAGAATTTCGCCATCTGCTCGGGCGGCATCGGCTCCGACAGGTTCACCGGATGCGCTTCGAAGCCGTAACCCTTGTAGACATCGACAAAGCCCGGGTCGGACAGGAACACTGCCTTATGGCCGCGCGCCTCGACGGCTTGCGCGATGCCGACCGAATTGAGCGCCGGGCCGTAGGCCGCTTCGGGAAAAAACGCGATCGTCTTCTGCGCCATCAGGCTTCTCCTATTCTGCAAAAATTCTGACATCGGCGGCGTCCCAGCCGAGTTCGACTTGGTCGCCCGAGGAGACCGGCCGGCGGTCGGCGGCATCGGCGGTGACGCGCACCAGGAACGGTTTTGGCGACAAGGGCGTGCGGATATGCAGCTGCAGGTCGAGCCCGTGATAGGCCAGCGCCTCGACCGTGCCCGTGGTGCGGTTGGCGGTGTCGGCTGACGGGAACAACCGGATGCGTTCGGGTCGCACCGAAGCGACAGCGAAAGCGCCGGGTGTGAGCTTGGCGGGAACCTTGCCGGTGATGCGCGCGCCGTTCGCGGCGATCACGCCATTGGCAGACACCTTGCCCGGTACGAAATTCATCACGCCGATGAAGTCGGCGACGAAACGGTCGGCCGGATGTTCATAGATCGCGTGCGGTGTGTCGCATTGCAGCAGTCTGCCGTCCTTCAGCACCGCCATGCGGTCGGCCATGACGAGTGACTCTTCCTGGTCGTGGGTGACAATGACGAACGTGATGCCGACTTCGTGCTGCAGGCGCTTCAGCTCCAACTGCATGGCGCCGCGCAGTTTCTTGTCCAGCGCGCCCAGCGGTTCGTCGAGCAGCAGCAGCCGCGGCCGCTTGACCAGGGCGCGAGCAAGCGCAACGCGCTGCTTCTGGCCGCCCGACAATTGCTCAGGCTTACGGTCGGCGAAGGGGACAAGCTCGGTGGTGGCCAGAATGGCGTCGACGCGGGAACGGATTTCGGCTTTCGGCAAGCGCTCCATCTCCAGCCCGTAGGAGACATTGGCGCGCACGCTCATGTGCGGGAACAGCGCGTAGGACTGGAACATCAGATTGACCGGCCGCTTGTTGGGCGGGGTCCGGGCGATGTCCTTGCCGTCGAGCAGGATGCGGCCGCCCGTAGGTGTCTCGAAGCCCGCCAGCATGCGCAGCAGCGTGGTCTTGCCGCAGCCGGAAGGACCGAGCAGCGCGAAGAACTCGTTCTCGCGGATATCGAGCGAGATGCCGTCGACGGCGGTGACCCGGCCGAACGTCTTCGACACGTTATCAATGGCCAGCAGCGTGCGCGGTTCGCTCATGGGCCGATGATCCCACGGTTGATCCGCTGCGACAGGGTCAGCGCGGTGATCGATACCGCCATGACGATGGTCGCCAGCGCGTTGATCTCCGGCGTGATGCCGAAGCGGATCATGGCGTAGATCTGCATCGGCAGCGTCGTCGAGGCGCGGCCGGCACCGGCGGTGAAGAAGGCGATGATGAACTCGTCGACCGAGAGCGTGAAGGCAAGCAGAGCGCCGGCAATCACTGCCGGCGCGATGACCGGCAATGTCACACGCCGGAAGGTGGTCAGAGCCGAGGCGCCGAGGTCGGCGGAGGCCTCGACGATCGACCAGTCGAAACTCTTCAGCCTTGCGCGCACCACCGAGCAGACGAAAGCGAGGTTGAAGACGACATGGGCGAGGATGATGGTGTGCAGGCCCATGGTGAGGTTGAGCATCGAAAAGAACGAGAGAAGCGCAATCGCCAGCACGATGTCGGGGATGATCATCGGCGCGAAGATCAGGGCTTCGAGGCCTTTGCCATATTGCCGGCGCATCTCGACGCCGATCGCCAGCAGCGTGCCGAGCAATGTGGCGATTGCGGTCGAGACCAGCGCCACGATCAGCGTGTTGAGCGCTGCAGACAGGATGGCGCTGTTCGAAGTTAGCGAAATGTACCATTTCAGCGAGAAGCCCGACCATGCCGTCGGCAATCCGCCTTCGTTGAAGGACAGCGCCACCAGCACGGCGATCGGGATGTAGAGGAAGGCGAAGACGAGGGTGAGAATCGTCCGCATGCCGAGCGTACGGGTGAAGGAATGGGTCATCGCCGGCCTCCGGCAATTGGAAGGCAAGCGAACGACCAGAGTCCTTCTCCCCGTTCACGGGGAGAAGATACCGGCAGGCAGATGAGGGGCAGCGCTGAGCGTCGCAAAGGTTGACGCCGCCCCTCATCCGCCCCTTTGGGGCACCTTCTCCCCGTGAACGGGGAGAAGGCAAGAATTGGGCAGCGCTCAGCCATCGACGTCGCCCCTTGCCTCAGCCGCACGCCCCGCGGCGCGGTCGGCGGCGAGCGCCTGCGCCATCAGCACCAGAAGCATGATGGCGATCAGCGCCATGGCGAGCGCTGCGCCGAACGGCCAGTCATTGGCAGTCAGGAACTGGTCGTAGACGAGGTTGCCGATCATCTGGAAGCGGCCGCCGCCAAGCAGCGCCGGGGTGACGAAATTGCCGATCGACAGCACAAAGACGAAGACAGCACCCGCAGCGATGCCGGGCACGGTCAGCGGCAGGATGACACGTCGGAAGGTGGTGGCAGCGGAGGCGCCGAGATCGCGTGAGGCCTCGGCCAGTTCCGGGTTGAGGCGTGACAGCGGCGCGTAGCAGGCGAGGATGACGAAGGGCAGATAGTTGTAGACGAGGCCTGCGATGACCGAGCCTTCGGTATAGAGCATCGAGGGCGGTTCGCCGGTGTAGCCGAACCAGCGCAAGAGCTGGGTGATCAGGCCTTCGCGGTTCAGCAGCACGATCCAGGCATAGGTGCGGATCAGGTAGTTGGACCAGAACGGCAGCACGGCGAAAAACAGGAACACCGGCTGCCACCGGCGCGGGGCGGCCGCGATCGCATAGGCGGCGGCATAGCCGATCACCACCGCGATCAGGGTCGCGGTGCCGGCGATACGCGCCGATTTGAGTAAGATGCCGGCATAGAGCGGGTCGAAGACCAACCCGAAATTTTCCAGCGTCAAAGTGTAGTCGATGCCGCCATAGACGCCGCGCCGGAAGAAGGCGAGCGCCAGCACCAGGGCGCATGGGATAACCATCAGCGCGGTCAGCCAGACCAGCGCCGGGGCCATCAGCAGAGAGGAACGAAGTCGGGTCTGGGACAATTTCTCGGGTACCGCTCAGGGCCGGCGGCAGAAGTGCTGCCGGCCGTGAAGTCTGCGCCGCTTACTGCGCGGCCTTGATCTCGCTGACGATCTTGGAATAGTCGCGCTGGGCTTCGCCGACGTCACGCAACTGCTCGAACTTGACGAGATCGGCCACCGGCATCGCCATGTTGGGGAATTTGGCCAGGAAGTCGGCCGGCAGGCTTTCCATCGCCGGCTTGTTCGGCACCTTGTAGTCGATGTTCTGCGCCGCCCAGGCGTGGTTCTTGGCGTCGAGCATGAAGTTGATGAACTTGAAGGCGTCGTCCTTGTGCTCGGACGCCTTCATCACCACCATCGTGTCGACCCACAGGTCCGAACCTTCTTTAGGGATGACGTATTTGATCTCCGGCTTGTCGGCGATGCCGTAATTGCACCAGCCGTCCCAGGCCTGCACCATCAGCGCCTCGCCGGAAACCAGCTTGGAATAGAAGGTGGTGTCGTCATAGGCGAGCAGGGTCTTCTTGGCGGAGATCAAGAGGTCCTTGACCTCGGCCATCTTGGCCGGGTCGGTCTCGTTGACCGAATAGCCCTTGTCGAGCTGCCCGGCGGCCAGCAGCCAGCGATCGGTCGCCAGCATGGTGGTCTTGCCCTTCATCTCGTCGGAAGGGGCGAGCAGGTCGCTCCAGCTCGTGGGCGCCGTCTTGACAAGGTCAGAGCGGTAGCAGAGGCCCGTCGTGCCCCAGGTGTAAGGCACGGAGAAAGCGTTGCCGGCATCGTGCGGCAGCTTGGTCGCTTCGGGATAGAGGTTGGCGAGGTTGGGGATCTTGGCATGGTCGATCGGCTCGGTCAGGCCAAGCTTGTTTAATACTTCGGCGAAGGGCGAGGAGACGAAGACCACGTCATAGCCCTTGCCGCCGGCGGCAATCAGCTTGCCCATGATCTCTTCATTGGTGGCGTGCACCACCACTTCGCCGGCAATGCCGGTGGCGGTCTTGAAAGCGGCCATGGCGTCGGGTGCCATGTACCCATCCCAGTTCGAAATAACGAGGTCGGCTGCGGCGGCCGGCCCCGAGAGCGTCAGGGCGAGACCGAGAGCGATTGAGGATGTATTGAGCGCACGGCGCCGCAGGCTGGTAGCGGTCATGGCAGTCTCCCATTCGGTTTGATCGTCGAAATCATTTGCCGGACCAAGGCCGGCGACGCGCGCGCCTGCCTCGATCCTGTTCCCTCGGTCTTTTCTCGCCGATTGTGCCGACAGTACTATTGCAGAAAAAAGTACGTCAATCCATAATCTGTCAACCGACGGAGGAATTTGGCCGATTGTCCCTGTTCCGGCGATCAGCCAGACCAATGCGCCACATTCGCATTCGAGAAAAGTCATGCAAGCCGTAGCCAGACGACCTCGCACCAACCATCTCGATCTGGCGCAGCGCATCCTGGATGTGGCGCGGCAGCGTGGCTTCGAGCCTGGCGCCCGCCTGCCCGAACAGCAGATCGCCTCGCTGTGCAATGTCTCGCGCACGCCCGTACGCGCCGCACTCGGCCTGCTCGCGGAACGGGGCGTGGTGCGCTGGGAGGCCGACAGCGGTTATCATCTGACGGTCGACCTCGCCGCCCAGCCCGCCATTGCCGCCGAACTACCTAGTGCGGAGGAAGACGAGCTCGCCGAAGCCATCCTGCGCGACCGCTCGGCGCGACGGTTGGACCAGACGGTGACCATCGCGGGGCTGATGCGACGCTACGACGCTGATCGCAAGACGGTACTAAAAGCACTTAACAAACTGACCGACGAGAATCTTCTGGATCGTGCGCCTGGGCAATCCTGGTTGTTTCGCCGCGCGCCGGACGATCCGGAGGCGCAAGGCGAAAGCTACGAGTTCCGCCTGGTGCTGGAGCCGGCGGCCATCCTGACGCCAGGCTTTCGGCTGGACGGGGCGCGGGCAGCAATGTTGCGGCAAGGCATGGAAGCGCTTGCAGCGCTGCCGGACGAGACATTCGACACGCGCGAGTTCCAGCGGCTGGACATGGATTTTCATGGCATGATCGCCGAGGGCTGCGCCAACCGTTTTGTGTCGGATGCATTGGCCGATCATCTCCGCCTGCGCCGGCTGCCGGGCATCTATTCCGGCGTCAACGTGTTTCGGCTGCGGCAATCGTTGCGCGAACACTCGGGCATACTCGACTATCTTGAAAGCCGGCAGTATGAGGTGGCTGCCGATCTGCTTCGCATCCACCTGCGGCTCTCCCGCAGCCAGCGACCGCAAGCAGCCAGCCGCGGAGCTCCCGCACTGTTCAGCATGATCAGCCGGCCGGATTGAAGAGGAATAATTGACGCGTAAAGCCAGCCCGACCATCGCGCTGTTTCCCGAAGCCAGTTTCGGCGCCGCGTTGAATTGCGTCGGTATCGCACAGGCATTGCGCGCACGGGGCGCTCGCCCCGTCTTCATCTGCCATGCCGGCTTCTCCGGCGTCTTTACCGACTATGGCTTCCAGGAATACCATCTGCCGACGGATGAGCCGCTGAGCGACAGCGACCGCCAGAGCTATTGGCAGGCCTTCGTGCGCCGGCACCTGCCGCATTTCCGGCTGAGCCCGATCGACCAGCTCGAGACCTATGTCGCGCCGACCTGGCAAGCGATCGTCGACACCGCCGTCAACGCCGAGGCGCCGCTGCGCCAATTGCTGGCGCGGCTGAAGCCGGATGTGGTGGTGCTCGACAACGTCATCATGTTCCCGGCGATCGCCGCCGCCGGCTGCCCGTGGGTGCGCGTCGTCTCCTGTGCCGAGACGGAACTGCCGGATGCCGAGGTGCCGCCCTATCTCTCGGGGATGGGTGCCGACGACCCGCAACGTGCGGCGTTCGAAGCGCGCTATCTCGCGGCCTCCGCACCCGCGCATGAGCGCTTCAACCGTTTTCGCGCGGATGCCGGCCTGGCGCCGTTGCCCAAGGGCCTGTTCCTCGAGACATCACCCGACCTCAATCTGCTGCTGACGCCAGCGATCGTACGGCGTGAGCGGGCCGAGCCGCTCGACCCCAAACGCTTTGTCTATCTCGAAGGCTGCGTGCGTTCGGAAGGGCCATTCGAGGTGCCGGTGTTTCCGCGCAATGGCGGGCCGCTGGTCTATGTCAGCTTCGGCAGCCTCGGCGCGATGGATGTCGGGCTGATCGAGCGCATGCTCGCCGTCTTCGACAGGCTGCCGGCGCGCTTCATCGTCAATGCCGGCGGCCTGCGCGACGCCTATCGCGCGGTGCCGGACAATGTCTATCTCGACGCTTGGTTTCCGCAGCCTTCGGTGGTGGCGAAGTCGGACCTGTTTATTCACCATGGCGGCAACAACAGTTTTTGCGAGGCGCTGCGCTTCGGCGTGCCGTCGCTGATCATGCCCTATTGCTGGGACGGACATGACAATGCGCAACGCGCGGGAGAGACGGGCGTCGGCGACCATATCGGCCGCGACGCCTGGACCGAAGGGGGATTGGAGAGAGCCATTCTCGGCCTGCTGGCCGACGATGCGATGCGCGCCCGCCTCAGGGACAATGCTGCCAAGATGGCGCTGACCCCTGGAACGGATGTGGCCGCGCAAGCCATACTCTCTCTCTCATAGGTACGTGAACCAAAATGCAGGACAAAAATACCAACACCGCTCTCTTCACCGGCAACGATCCCAAGGCCTGGCTCGCCCAGCACGGCATCACGGAGGTCGAGTGCCTGGTGCCCGACATGAATGGCGTGCTGCGCGGCAAGGCGCTGCCGACAGCAAAATTCCTCAAGGCGCTGGAAGACCGCGCACTTTACCTGCCGAGCAGCGCTTTCCTGGTCAGCATCGATGGCCGCTACTCCGGTTCGATCGACGAAGGCTTTGCCTATCAAGACCCGGATATGCGCATGGTGCCTGATATGTCGACGCTGTGCCTGGCGCCGGGCGGTGGCGCTGGCAAAGCCTATGTCTTCGCCGACGCCTTCCACATGGAAGGCAAGCCCTGGATGGCCTCGCCACGACATGTGCTGCGCGCCGTGCTCGATCTCTACCGGAAGCGCGGTTGGCGCGCGGTGGTGGCGCCGGAAGTCGAATTCTATCTGACCGCGCCCAATCCGAATCCCGACCAGCCGCTGACGGCACCGGTTGGCGCCAATGGCCGCTCCGAGGGCTCGCAGCATCCCTATGACATGGTGGCGCTGGAAGAATTCGAGCCGGTGATAAGGCGCGTCTATGATTATGCCGCAGCCGCCGGCCTGCCGCTCGACACGCTGATCCATGAATCGGGCACCGCGCAGCTGGAGATCAATCTGCTGCACGGCGACGCGGTGCCACTCGCCGACCAGGTGCTGCTGTTCAAGCGGCTGACGCGCCAGGCAGCGCAGCAGAGCGGCATGCACGCGACCTTCATGGCCAAGCCGATCGCCGCGCAGGCCGGCAGCTCGATGCATCTGCACATGTCTGTCGTCGATGAAACGACAGGCGCCGCGCTGTTTGCCGACAGAGATGATGCAGACACCGAAATGTTCGGCCATTTCATCGGCGGCCTGCAGAAATATGTGCCCGAGATCATGCCGCTATTCGCACCCAACGTGAACTCGTTCCGCCGCATCCGGCCGAACCACAGCGCGCCGGCCAACATCGAATGGTCGCATGACAACCGCTCCTGCGGCCTGCGCGTGCCGGCAGGTGGCCGCGCCGCCCGGCGGGTAGAGAACCGCTTGCCGGGTGCGGATTGCAATCCCTATCTGGCGATCGCCGGTTCGCTGCTTGCCGGCTATCTCGGCGTCGAGCAGAAGCTGGCGCGCTCGGCTGAGGCCTCGGGCAATGCCTACAAGATCAAAAGCACGCTGCCGAAAACGATGGAGGAGGCGCTTGATCGTTTCACTGCTTGCGAGCCGGTGCGGGCATTGCTCGGCGAGGATTTTTTCCAGACCTATCTGCGCGTCAAGAGCGTCGAACTCGACCTGTTCCAGAGCGTGGTGACGAGCTGGGAACGCGACCATTTGCTGCTGAAGGTGTGATCATGGCCTCCGGCTCAACGGGTTTCAATTCGAGCCTCGATATCGGCAATTCCTATTATGTCGCCACCGCCAATCCGGCGCCGGACCATCCGGCGCTGGTGGGAGATGTCGGCGCCGATCTGGTGGTGGTCGGTGGCGGCTGCACCGGCCTGTCGGCCGCCCTTCATGCCGCCGAGCGCGGCCTGAAGGTGGTGCTGCTCGAAGGCGGCAAGATCGGCTGGGGCGCGTCGGGCCGCAATGGCGGCCAGATGATCCCCGGCCTGCGCAAAGGCGCCAAGGGGCTGGTCAAGCTCTACGGCCCCGAGCGGGCGAAGGCGCTGTTCGACCTCGCCTTCGAGGCGCGGGGCCTGGTGCTCGACATCATCGAGCGCCACGCCATCGACTGCGATCTGCGGCTGACCGGCCATCTCGTCGGTGCCGTTAATGGCTCCGACCTCAGGGATCTCGAAGACGAGGCCAAATGCCTCGAGAGCGTGATGAAGTTCCGCGACGTCGAGATCCTGTCGGCGGCGCAGGCACGCGGCAAGGTGGACACGCCCTATCATGGCGCGATGTATGAGCCGCTCGGCGGCCATATGCATCCGCTGAACTACACGCTCGGCCTTGCCCGTGCCGCCGTGGCGGCCGGTGTCGTCATCCATGAAAATTCCGTCGCGGTAAAGCTGGAGCTGGAGCCATCGATCCGGGTCTCGACATCGAAGGGTTCGGTACGGGCCAAGCATGTCGTATTGGCGGGCGATGCGCTGCTCAATGGGCTGGAGCCACGCGTCAACAGCCGTATCATGCCGGTCGGCAACTACATCGTCGCCACCGAGCCGTTGGAGGGTAAACGCAATGTCATCCCGGCCAATGTGGCGGTGTCCGACACACGCTTCGTCGTCAACTACTACCGCATGTCGGCGGACGGACGCCTGCTGTTCGGTGGCGGCGAGCGTTACACGCCGTCGCCGCCGGCCGACATCGCCGGCTTCGTGCGGCCGCATATGGAAGCCACTTTCCCGCAATTGAAGGGCTGCCGTATCGACCATGCCTGGGGCGGGCTGGTGTCGGTGACGACATCGCGGCTGCCGCATGTCGGGCACTATGGCGAGGTCTATTTCGCGCATGGCTATTCCGGCAAGGGCGTCATCCTGTCGACGCTGTCGGGCAAACTGCTCGCCGAAGCGATCACCGGTGATGCCTCACGGCTCGATCTGTTCTCGACGCTGACGCCGATGCCGTTCCCGGGCGGTACGGCGCTACGGGGTCCGCTCTATGTGCTGGGGATGTTGTGGTACGCCATGCGCGACCGCATCAAGCATTGAGGCTGCTGCCGGCGGGCGCGAACCATTGGAGGCGATTGCATGCGTGATTTTCAGTTCCCCGGCCGCTCGCCGGTTCGCGCCACCGAAGCGATGGCGGCGACATCGCATCCGTTGGCGACGCTGGCCGCCATCGACATGCTGCGCTCCGGCGGCAATGCCATGGATGCCGCTGTGTGCGCTGCAGCGGTGCAAGGCGTCGTCGAGCCGCAATCGACCGGCATCGGCGGCGACTGTTTTGTGCTCTACAGTCCCAAAGGCGAGGGCGATGTTCTCGCTTTCAACGGCTCGGGGCGTTCGCCCGCTGCGGCAGCCGCCGAATGGTATCTGGAGCGGGGGCATTTCGAACTGCCTGCGGCCGGACCGCATGCCGTCACCATACCAGGCGCCATCGATGCATGGTGCCGGCTGCTTGAAGATCACGGCAAGAAGGGCATCGACGCCGCATTAGCGCCTGCCATTCGCTATGCCGAACAGGGCTATGTCGTTCATGATCGCGTCGCCTTCGATTGGGCTGACGAGGTTGCCCTGCTCGCCGCCGACGAACATGCCGCGCGGATCTTCCTGCCGAACGGCCGGGCACCACAGGCCGGTGATGTGCATCGGCAGCCGGAGCTCGCGGAAACCTTGCGCATCATCGCGAGCAAAGGCCGCGCCGGCTTCTATGAGGGCGAGGTCGCGGATGATCTTGTGGCGCGTCTCGGCGCGCTCGGCGGGCTGCATGCGCTGGACGATTTCGCTGCAACCAAGGGCGACTACGTCAAAGCGGTGAACACGTCCTATCGCGGCTACGACATCCATCAGATGCCGCCAAACAATCAGGGCCTGACGGCGCTGATCATGCTGAACGTGCTTTCCGGCTTTGCGCTCGGGTCATTGGAGCCAAACGGCGCCGAGCGGCTGCATCTCGAGATCGAAGCCGGCCGGCTTGCCTATCAGGACCGCGACACTTTCATCGGCGACCAGAATTTCGTCAAGGTTCCCGTCGAGCAACTGTTGTCGGCAGCCTATGCGGAGCGGCTGCGCGCCGCCATCGATCCGGGCCGCGCCATGACGCATCTGCCGCGGCTTGAGCTTCCGCGCAGCGACACCGTCTATATTTCTGTGGTCGACCGCGACCGCAATTCGGTCAGCTTCATCAACTCGACCTTTGGTTCCTTCGGCAGCGGCGTGGTCGGGCCAAAGACCGGGGTGATCTTGCAGAATCGCGGCAGCAGCTTCCGCCTGACGGAAGGCCACCCAAATCGCATCGCCCCGCGAAAGCGCCCGATGCACACCATCATGCCCGGCATGGCGACGCGAGGGGGTAAGGTGGTGATGCCGTTCGGGGTGATGGGCGGCGGCTACCAGCCGTTCGGCCATGTCCATCTCCTCACCAACATGATCGATTTCGGCATGGACCCGCAGCAGGCACTGGATGCGCCACGGGTGTTCTACAAGGACAATGCCGTGCTGGCCGAGCGCGGCATTCCGGCTGAGGCGATCGCCGGCCTGCGTCAGCGCGGCCATCAGGTTTCGATCGCTGAGGAGCCGCATGGCGGCGGCCAGCTGGTGCTGATCGATTGGGAAAAGGGCACGCTCACCGGTGCCTCCGATCCGCGCAAGGACGGTTGTGCGCTGGGCTACTGATCTGCGTTGCTGGAATGCGCATTCAGAACCAGATCAGCCAGACAAGCTGCAGGATTACCAGTGCAATGGCGTCCCAGAAGATGAGTTCGCCCATCGAGAACCAGCGCCGCGACCGGTTGAAGCTGTAGAACAGCCGCCAGACCAGAGCAGCGGCGGCCAGCGGCACCAAAGCGAGCAGCGTGCTCACGGCAGCCGCGCTCCCGAAACCGCATCGAACGTGTGCAGCGCCGCCGGCGGAAAGCGTAGATAAAGCGGCTGGCCGGGATCGAAAGCGCGATCGTCATTCACGGTCCTGACGATCAGCGCGTTGGCCTCGCTCTTGGCGAAGATCAGGACGTCCGGCTCGACCGGTTCGACGACGTCGACGGCAAACTGGATGGCATCGCTTGCGGAGGCGTCGACCAGCTGGATCTGTTCCGGGCGAATGCCGAGCACGATGGGACCATCAGGCTTTCCCGGCAGCGGGCAAGTGAAACCGCTGGCGTGGAAGACGCCGGCGCGGACATCGCCATCGAACGTGTTCATCGCTGGACGGCCGATGAATTCGGCGATGAAGCGATTGGCAGGCCGCCGATAAATCTCGCGCGGGTCGTCGTACTGGATCAGTGCGCCTTCGCGCAACACCGCGACCCTGGTCGCCAGCGTCACCGCCTCTTCCTGGTCGTGTGTGACGAAGACGAAGGTCTTTTTCAGCTCGCGATGCAGACGCTTCAGCTCGGTGCGCATGTGGAGCCGCAACAAGGCGTCGAGATTGGACAGCGGCTCATCCATCAGACAGAGGCTAGGTTGCCAGACCAGGGCGCGGGCCACAGCCACGCGCTGCGCCTGGCCGCCCGACAATTGCGAAGGGCGGCGGTCTAGGTAACGGGTGATCTCAAGCAGCTCGGCCATGGCGCGGACGCAGCGGTCAAGCTCGGCAGCCGGCATCTTTCGGATGCGCAAGGGATAGGCGATGTTCTCGTAGACGCTCTTATGGCTGTAGAGCGCATAGTTCTGGAACACCATGCCCATGCCGCGCAGGCGCGGCGGCAGGTCGGTGACATCGAGGCCCTCGACCATGATGCGCCCGGCCGTGGGACGTTCAAGGCCGGCAAGCAGCCGGCAGGCTGTCGTCTTGCCGGAACCAGAGGGCCCGAGCAGAACAAGGAATTCGCCGGGCTCGAAAGCAAGATCGAGCGCCTGCAGCGCCACCGTCCCGTCCGGGAAGGCCTTGGTGACGCCGTCGAAAACAATTGCCATGCAAGGATCCCTTCAACCCTTGACCGCGCCGAAGGTGAGGCCGCGGACGAGCTGTTTCTGGACAAGGAAAGTGAAAAGCACGATCGGCAGCGTTGCCACGATCGCGACTGCCGCGACTTGTCCCCAGAGCGTGCCATGCGGCGTCACCAGTCCGGGTATGCCGACGGTCAGCGGCCGCCCGTCGAAAGCGACGAGGATGAAGGCATAGAGGAACTCGTTCCACGACAGGATGAAGCAGAGCACCGCTGTGGCGCCGATGCCGGGTGCGGCCAGCGGCGCGACGACGAAGAAGAATGCGCCGAGCCGCGAGCGGCCGTCCATCATCGCGGCTTCGTCGATCTCCCTGGGGATTTCGGCGAAGAAGCCGCGCATCATCCAGACGACCAGCGACAGGTTGAAGGAGGTGTGGGCGATCACCACGGCGTAGATGGTGTCGATCAGGCCCAGCGAGGTGAAGAACAGGAACAGCGGCACGGCGATCGAGATCGGCGGCGCCATGCGCGTGGTCAGGAAGAAGAAGAACAGGTCTTCCTTGCCGGGAAAATTCGAGCGGGCAAAGCCGTAGGCGGCCGGCGCGCCGATGACGATGCACAACACTGTCGACGATACCGAGATCAGCACCGAATTGATCGCCAGCGGCCAGTATTCCTTGTCGATGAAGACCGCCGGATAGTTGGAGAACGTCGGCGTAAAAGCCCATTTCGGCACCGAGGACAACAGGTCGACGCGGTTCTTGAACGAGGCCAGCACCATCCAGACGTAGGGCGTCAAGGCCACCACGACAGCGACCAGCAGCACGGCCCAGGCAAAACTGCTCCAGGCGCGGTTGGTGGATTGATCGATCATCGCAGCGCCCTCAAAACGACGCCGCCTGCTTGCGGCTCGACCAGTAGTAAAAGACGGAGCACAGGATCAGCACGACGAGATAGATCATGAAGGCGACCGCGGCGCCGTAGCCGAGGTCCCAGTTGCGGAAGTTGACGCGGTAGGCGTAGATCGACACCAGTTCGGTCAGCGTTCCCGGACCGCCGCCGGTCATCAGGAAAACCTTGTCGAACTCCTTGAACGCGTCGATGCCGCGCAGCAATAGCACCAGCGCGATGACGGGCCGCAGCAGCGGCAGCATGACATCGCAAAAGATCTGAAACGGTTTTGCGCCATCCATCATCGCCGCCTCGAACGGCGCGCGCGGCAGGCTCATCATCCCGGCGAGCATGATAAGAGTGACGAAAGGGGTCCACTGCCAGACATCGATGGCGACGATGGTCGGAAACACCAGGTCGGGTGCCGAAAGCACCGCCGAATTCTGCGCCAGCAGGCCAACCTTGCGCATGTAGAAGGTGAGCATGCCGAAATCGCCCTGCAACAGCAGCCGCCAGATCAGCCCGACGGCGACCGGCGCAATCATCATCGGGATGAGCAGCAGTGTGGTGAGAAGCCGCTGGCTGGCGACGAAGCGGAAGATCAGGAAGGCCAGCGCAAAGCCGAGCAGGAATTCGAGGCCGACGGCGATGATGACGAATTTCAGCGTCAGCAGGAACGATGCCCAGAAGAATGGATCGTTGCGCATCAGCTTGCGGAAATTGTCGAAGCCGACGAAGGCGCCCCCATGGCTGGCATCAGCGAAGCTGAGGTCGGTCAGCGCGGTGTAGACCATGTAGTAGAACGGGCCGACCAGGAAGACGACGACGAGCAGTGTCGCCGGCAGTATCAAGAGCGGTCCCACCCCACGGTCGAGAAGCGGCATTCCGCGGCGCGGCGATGGAGTGCGGTTCGTCACGGGTGTTTCCTGCGGACAAGAACGGCTACCCGCTTGTGCGGGTAGCCTCTGCGCGACATCTCAAGGCCTATCGTGCCGGATAGGTCATTGGTGCGCAAGAACCGAGCAATGTCGAGATATCGGTGGCGGCGGTGTCGAGGGCGGCCTGCGCCTCCTTTTCGCCGGCGAGGTAGGACGACAGTTCGCGCACCAGTATGTCGGTCATCTCGGCCGATTGCGGCAGCGTCGCCTTCGGCACCGCATGCTCGTTGGCCTCCATCGAAGCCTTGGCATAGGGCAGCTTCTGCACCTCCGCCGAAGCATAGACATCGGGCCGGCCCGAGGCGCCGCCATTGAGATGCTGCTCGAGCTGGCGGTCATAGCCCATCATCCACTGGACGAAGAGGAAGGCGGCCTGCTGGTTCTTCGAATAGACCGGGATCAGATAGGTCCAGCCCTCGACCTGGCCGATCTTGCCGCCGTCGCCTTGCGGCACGAGATCGAAGCCAACCTTGCCGACCACGGTGGAGGCCGTGGTGTCGACCGATACGGCATAGGTTGCGTCGTTCCACATAATCAGCTCGGCGACCTTGGCTTGCTGCATCAGCGCCATGACATCATCCCAGAAATAGTTGAGGCTGTCCGGCGGCGAGAATTGCAGCAGGCTCTTGTAATATTCGAGCGAGGCGACGGCCTTGGGGCTGTTGACGATGACCGGGCCGCAGGCCGAGCCGCTCTTCACGTCGAGCACGTCGCCGCCGAAGGAATAAAGGAAATTGAGCCACTCATACCACAGCGCCTCATGGCGCTTGCCCTGCAGGGCGGTGCCGTAAAAACCCTGGTCGGGGCGATAGAACCATTCGGCGATATCGCGGTATTGCTTCCAGTCCTTGGCGGGAGCGAGGTCGTTGCCATACTTGGCCTTGAAGCCTGCCTGCTCCTTGGGATCGGCGAGCAGGTCCGAGCGATACCACATGAACATGTTGAGCACTGTGAAGGGGAAGCCGTACTCCTTGCCGTCATACCAGGAGATTTCGTGCCAGGCGGTCTGGTAGAGCTGCTTCTCCGGCTCGAAGCTCGGATCGCGCAAAGCCGGGTCGGCCATCATCTTGGCGATTTCGACCAGATGGTTGTTGGTGGCGAACTTGCCGAGTTCGCGATGCGGCTGGATGATGACGTCGTAGCGGCCGCGGTGCGAGTTGAGATCGAGCTGCACCTTGTTGACGGCTTCCGAGTGCTCGTACATCTCGACTTCGACATGGATGCCGGTCTGTTTTTCAAACTCCGGCGCCATCTTCTTCAGCGCTTCGAGGGGCGGCAGCGCCTCGCCGACCATGCGGATGGTCTGGCCGCTATAGGGCTTCGACGCCTCTTTCAGATCCCATGCGGCCGCTTGTGTCACTCGCCACGTCAGGGGCCACATGAATACGGCTGCGATGAGCAGTCTGGACGCGGTACGTCTCAGCGGCTTGAGCATTCTTCCTCTCCCTAGAAGTCGTGCCTGTCGGGCCGGCGCCCGTTCTGTCATAAAATGTGTGGTACTGCAAATCAAAATGTGGCACCTTGCAACAAATGGTTGGGAGGTGTTAACAGACCGGCGGTAAACCGGCTTTCCCGACCAGGCGAGGGACCTTTCGGATGGACTTCATCTTCATGCTGACGCGTAACGATCGCACGGTCGAGGACTGTCTCGACCTCGTCGAGTTGATCGAGCCGGTCGGCCTGAAGCATGTCGGTTTCAAGGATATTGGCGTCGCGCCGGATGTGCTGCGCAAGCTCGCTGTCGCCATTGCCCGGACAGGCGCCACCACTTACATGGAAGTTGTCTCGACGACGGCTGAGGCCTGCCTTAATTCCGCGCGCATCGCCAGGGATCTCGGCATCCAGCGCCTGCTCGGTGGTACTCAGGTCGACGAGATCATGGCGTTGCTGGAGGGGAGCGGCACCGAATACTACCCTTTTCCCGGGCGGCCGGTCGGCCATCCGACCAAGCTCGGCGGTTCGGCCGAGGATGTCGAGGCCGACTGCCGCGCCTTCGCCGAGAAGGGTTGTGCGGGATGCGATATCCTCGCCTATCGCGCCACCGAGGCCGACCCGGCCGAACTGGTGCGCGCAGCCCGGCGCGGGCTTGGTCCGTCGGGGCATCTGATCGTCGCCGGCGCTGTGGCATCAGCCGATCGGATCAAGGCAATCAAGCTGGCCGGCGCCAACGCTTTTACCATTGGCACAGCGGTTTTCGATGGCTCCTATTCGCCGACGAAAGGTTCTATCCTCTCGCAACTGCGGGATGTCCTCGCGGATTGCGAGCGTGTCTAATGCCAGTCATCGGCATCGATCTCGGCACACAAAGCCTGAAGGCGATCGTTGTCGATGACGAATTGCGGCTGCGTGGTGAGGCCGCTGTGTTGTACCAGCCGGCCTTCCCGGCGCCCGGCTGGGCCGAACAGAACCCGGCGCTGTGGCTGGCGGCGCTCAAGCCGGCCATTGCCGGCGCGCTCGACAAGGCTGGGCTTGCGCCGTCCGACATCAAGGGTATTGCCATTGCCGGCCAGCTCGACGGCTGCGTCGCGGTCGATCGCAATGGTGAGGTGCTGGCTCCGTGCATCATCTGGATGGACCGGCGGGCGGCAGGAGAGATCGCCGGCATCGACCCGGACTTCATCCGTGAGCGCACCGGTCTCGTTCTGGACGCCACCCATATGGCGGCGAAAATCCGCTGGGCCGCGCGCAACCTGCCCGAAGCGCGCCGAGTGGCGCTCTGGCATCAACCGGTATCGTTCGTGGTCGCAGCGTTGTGCGGTCGTGCCGTCATCGATCACGCGCTGGCCTCGACGACCATGCTCTATGGACTGAAGGAGCACAATTATGCCGGCGATCTGCTGGCGGCCTTCGACATCGATGCAGATAAATTGCCCGGCATCGACGATGCATCTGAGATCGCCGGCGCCTTGACCCACGCCGGCGCCGAGCTCACCGGTCTTCCTGTGGGCACGCCGCTGGCGGTCGGCACCGGCGATGATTTTTCGGCCGCCATAGGCGCCGGGGTTGTCGTGCCCGGTGTCGTCGCCTGCAATCTCGGCACGGCCGAAGTGGTCGGCGCGGTGTCCGGCACGCTTCGCCTCGACCCCGGCGGCCTGGTCGAGACCCATGGCTTTCTCGGCGACGGCTATTTCATCTCCAATCCCGGATGGCTCTCGGGCGGCGCGGTGACGTGGTTTCTAACAACCTTCGGCGTCGATTCGCCGGCGGCGATGTCGGAACTGGCGGCGACGGTGGTTGCCGGCAGCGACGATTTGCTGTTCTTGCCCGCGTTGTCCGGTGCCATGGCGCCGCGCTGGATCGCCGAAGCGCGTGCCGCTTTATACGGCCTGACATCCTTCCACGGCAAAGCCGCTTGTGCCCGTGCCGTGCTGGAGGGCTGTGCCTTTGCCATGCGGGACGTGGTCGACCGGCTGGACGATCTCGATATCGCGACGGATCGCATCCGGCTCTCAGGCGGTGGCGCGCGCAGCCAGGTATGGGCGCAAATCCGTGCCGATGTCAGCGGCAGGCCGGTCGAGATCGCGGGTGCGGCCGATGCCTCGCCGATCGGTGCGGCAATCCTTGCCGCCGCAGCCATCGGCCTTACCTCCTCAGTGCAGCAGGCGGCTGAAAGGCTGGCCGGCCACATCGAGACGATCGACCCTGATCCTTCCGCCAAGGCCGCCTACGACAGAAGTTACCGCCGGTATCGCACCTTGTTCGATGCCCTGACCCCGCTTCATGCTGACTGACCGGACTGCATCCTATGTCCAGACAAATGCTCGATCGCCTTATTGCCGGCACGCTGCCTGACCCGGATAGCCAGGGAATGCTGTCGGTGCCGCTGAAGACCATCGTCATAGGGCGCGGTCTCGGCGACGAAGCCGATGCGCTGGTCGAGCCACTGCCGCTCGGCCGCAGGCTCGCCGTTGTCATGGATCCCGACACAAGGCTGGCTCTCGGCGAGAGAGTGTCGATTGCGCTGCGCGGCTCCAGCGATGTCGACAAGATCATCCTGCCGCGCCATCCGCATCCCGACATGGACGCCGTGCGATCGGTGATCGCCCGCACGAAAGACGCCAGCGGCCTAGTCGCGGTCGGATCGGGCTCGATCAATGACATCACCAAATATGCCGCCCATCTGACCCAAAAGCCCTATGCGGTGTTCGGCACCGCGCCGTCGATGAACGGCTACACCTCGGTGTCTGCGGCAATCACAGAGGACGGCCTGAAGAAATCGCTAACGGCGAGCCTGCCGGTCGGTGTCTTCCTCGATCTCGATGTCATGGCGCGAGCGCCGCACCGGCTGATCGCTGCCGGCTTCGGCGATTCGATGGCGCGGTCGACCGCGCAGACCGATTGGCTGATGGCGCATCTGTTGCTCGGCACGCCCTACCGGGAGGCGCCGTTCATGCTTCTGGCCGAGGACGAGGAGGCGCTTATCGCCAAAGCCGGCGAACTCGGGACCGGCGACCTTGAGGCGATGGAAGTGCTGGTGCGCACGCTGGTCATGTCAGGCCTTGGCATGACTTTGTGCGGCGGCTCCTATCCGGCCAGTCAGGGCGAACATCTCATCGCCCACTATATCGACATGCGGGGCCAGGGATTGCCCGAGGCGCATCACGGCGAGCACATAGCGGTGACGACGTTGACGATGGCGCGGCTGCAGGAACGCGTGCTGGCGCTGCGGGAGCTGCAGCTCGCGCCGTCCGCCGATACGCCAGACCGCTTCATCGAAATCTTCGGCGAAACGCTCGGACGTTCCTGCTGGGCGGCATTCAAGCCCAAGCTGCTGGACCGCGAACGGGCAAACGCCCTCAACACCATGCTGGCCAAGCAATGGCGCTCGCATCGTGAAAGGCTGGTGCGGGTGGCACGCCCGGCGCGCGAGATCGCGGCAGCACTGCGCGCCGCCGGCGCGCCGACCACGCCGCAGGAGGTTGCCATACCGGCTGGCTTCTACGACGAGGCGGTCGCCAATGCCCGGCTGATCCGCGACAGGTTCACCATGCTCGACGTCGCGGCTGCCTCGCTCGAAACGGTTGCGGCGGGAGCCTGAGCGGGTGCTGCGTCCGCTTGCCGACTTCACCGCGCTAGACCGGCGCAACATCGCCGTCGTTCTGACCGATATCGACGACACCTTGACCGACAAGGGACGGCTGCCGGCAAAAGCCTATGCGGCGCTCGAGCGGCTGAAGCAGGCCGGCTTCCTTGTCGCGCCGGTGACCGGCCGCCCTGCCGGCTGGTGCGACCTGATCGCGCGGCAATGGCCGGTCGATGGCGTGATCGGCGAGAACGGCGCTTTCTATTTCCGCTATGACGGCACTGCCAAGCGCATCGTTCGTCACTATGCCAGGAGTGCCGGCGAAAGGCAGGCTGACGCGGCGCGCCTGCGCGAGATCGAACGCGCCGTGCTCGCGGAAATTCCGGGTGCGGCGGTCGCCGCTGACCAGGCCTATCGCGAAGCCGATTTGGCGATCGATTTTCGCGAGGATGTCGCGCCGCTGCCCAAATCTGAAGTGCTGAAGATCGTCGCTATCTTTCAGCGCTATGGAGCGGCGGCGAAAATCTCGTCCATCCATGTCAATGGCTGGTTCGGCAAATACGACAAACTGTCAACAAGCCGGCTATTCTTGCGCGACTGTTTTGGTATAGACATAGACCACGACAAGGACAGCATTGTCTTCGTCGGCGATAGTCCAAACGATGCGCCAATGTTCGGCTTCTTCCCCAACAGCGTCGGTGTCGCTAATGTGCTGGACTTCGCCGGCGAACTTCCGGCATCTCCTGCCTTCGTCACAAGCGGGCGCGGCGCGCAAGGGTTTGCCGAGCTTGCCGACGCACTGATTGCTGCAAAGGGAATGGAATAATCATGGATCAGGGCCGACTGACGAAGAAGGAGCGGCACGCGCTTATCCTTTCGGAAGTGCGCCGGTCGGCGTCCATCCGCATCTCCAAACTTGCACGGCGCATCGGCGTCGCCGGCGAGACCATCCGCCGCGATCTTATCGAACTCGGCGATGCCGGGCTGATCAACCGCACCTATGGCGGTGCGACGATCTCGCTGGTGACATCAGAGCCGGTGATTTCGGAGCGCGGCCTGACCCTGGTCGAGGAGCGCGCCCGCATCGGCCGCGGCGCAGCGGGCCTGGTCCAGAAGGGCCAGATCGTGATGATCGATGGCGGTTCGACCACTTATGAGGTGGCGCGCAACCTTTCGCAGCTGAAGCGCGACCTGACCATCATCACCAATTCCACCGGCGTGGCCTCGGTGGCCGGCGCCAATCCGACCTTCCGCGTGCTGCTTTGCCCCGGGACCTATGACAGCCGCGAAGGCAGCGTGCTTGGCGAAGACACCGTCGAGTTCCTGCGCCGCTACAATGCCGACGTCGCCATTATCGGGGCATCGGGGATAAGCGCCGATGGTCCGAGCGACATGATCTCGGGCGCCGCAGCCGTTAAACGCGCAATGATATCGCGTTCACTGTCGACGGTGCTGGTGGTGACCCACGACAAGTTTGGCCGCAGCAGTCTGGAACGCATCTGCGGGCTCGATGACATTGCCGATATCGTCACCGACAGCGAACCGAAGGCCGACCTGCGCACTGCTGCCGAACAGGCGGGCACGGAGCTGCATGTGTTTGCCGCCGACTGATCAGCATTGGCTATCCGGCGGCATCCCGGTTGGTCAGCGCGATGTGGCAGCAGCCGGGGCCGTGGCCCGGCGTCCAGGTGACATTGTCGAAGCGCACGCCCGTTGCCTTGAACAGACCACGGTCGAAAGCGCCGGCGATGCGGCAGAGCGTGGCGAGTTTTTCATCACCGACACCGGCCTCGACCCAGGCGTCCTTCAGCGGACAACGCTTCACCTTGAAGGCGATGTGGTCCGGCCCGCGCTCGACATCCGTCGGATACATCAGGCCGCCATCCGGGCTGACGGCCAAAAATGCCTCGCCGATGGCCGGCGCGTCGTTAGGTCCGAAACGGGCGAAGGCGGCCGCCGCCACCTCCTTGCCGCGCTGCTCGATGATGCGGATCATGATCGCCTCGGCCTTTTCCGCGCCGAGTTCGCCGGTCAGCTCGTCGAGAAACAGACGGTAGAGATCGGCGCGGTTACGGAAGGCGGAATCGAGTTCGCGCGAGAGTTTTTCGGCTCTGGCTTCTGGTTCGGTCATGGTACTTGCCTGCTGCTTCTGTCCAATCTTGGCGCCGCCGCAACCAGCGCCTTGCCAATTGCCGACTGCGGCGCGTCGATAACGTTGCGGGCGTCGCCGCTCTCGGCGATCCGCCCGGCGTCGAGAAGAACGACGCGGTGGGCGATGGCCCGCACCACGCCGAGGTCATGGGAAATAAAGAGATAGGCGATCCGTTCCCTGACCTGCAGGTCGAGCAGCAGCTCGAGGATCTGTCCGCGCACCGAAACGTCGAGCGCCGACACCGCTTCGTCGAGCACGATCAGCGACGGTTTGGTCGCGATGGCTCGGGCGATGGCGACGCGCTGGCGCTGGCCGCCGGAGATTTCGTGAATGGCGCGCGAGGCGAGATCGGCTGCCAGCCCGACGCGCTCCAGCAAGGCAGCAATGCGGGCCGGCCTCTCGGCGCGGGAAGCGATGGCATGGATGCGCAAGGGATCGTCAAGCACGCGAGCCACCGTGGCGCGCGGGTTGAACGCGGCGAGCGGATCCTGGAAAACCATTTGCAGGCGCGCGCGCTTGGTGCGCAGGGCCGCACCCTTCAAGAGCAGAAAGTCATCGCCGTCGAACTGGACGGTGCCAGCGTCGGGCTCGATCAACCTAAGCACCAGCCGCGCGATCGTCGACTTGCCGCTGCCGGAGGGCCCGGCCAGCGCCAGCGTCTCGCCGGGTTCGATGGCGAAGGAGACACCGTCGACGGCCGCGATGGCCTTGCCGCCACGACGGTATCGCTTGGTAAGACCGGAGACGGTGAGCAAGTTCATGCCGGCGCCCGTCGTAGCAGCGGATCGGCGTCGAGGCCGAGATGGGCGTCGAGCAGCGTTCGCGTATAGGCATGGCGCGGGGCGTTTATGATTTGCTCCGTCGGGCCGAGTTCGATCAGTTCGGCGTTCCGGAATACAGCGATACGCTCTGCGAGTTCGGCGGCCAGCGCGATGTCGTGGCTGATGAACAGCAGCGTCATGCCGTCCTCCGCCACCAGTTGCCGAATGAGGCTGACGATTTCGGCTTGCACAATGGTGTCCAGCGCGCTGGTCGCCTCGTCGGCGATCAGCAGTTTCGGACCGGCTGCAATGGCCGCGGCAACAGCAACGCGCTGCTTCTGGCCGCCGGAGAGCTGGTGCGGGAAAGCACGCATGGCGGTTTGTGGGTCGGGCAACCGGACACGTTGGAGCAGGGTTTTGGCTTTGGCGTAAGCTTGTGGCCAGTCGAGGCCGAGGTGGGTGCGGGCGACTTCGGCGATCTGTTTGCCGACGGCCATGACGGGGTCGAGGCTGGCGGAGGGGTCCTGGAAGACGAAACCAATGTCGCGGCCGGGAAGGGGGAGCGTGCTGGGCTCGGTTAATTTGAGAGGTCGGCGTTCCGTCACACCCCCCTCTGTCCTGCCGGACATCTCCCCCGCAAGGGGGGAGATTGCTCTCTCATCTCCGCCTTCGCCAACCACGAACGTTGCAGAAGGGAAGCCGTCGGCAAAGCTGCTGATCTCCCCCCTTGCGGGGGAGATGTCCGGCAGGACAGAGGGGGGTGGGAAGGATCGCGGCGCCTGAAATTGCCACTTGAAATGCCCTTCAATCTTGGCGCTCGCCGGCAGCAGTCCAGCCACCGCCAGCGCCAGCGTGCTCTTCCCCGACCCGCTTTCGCCGATAATCGCCAGCCGCTCGCCGGCAATAACATCCAGGCTGACCCCCTTCAGTGCCGTCACTTCGCCCCCGTCCCGCCGATAGCGCACCGACAGGTCGCGTACCTCAGCCAGTGCGGTCATGACAGGCTCCTCCGCACCGCCGTCGTTTCGACCACGCCTTCGCCGGCGAGATAGACGCCGAGCACGGTCAGCACCAGGGCAATGCCCGGAGCGATCGACAGAAAGGGCGCGGTTCGCAGCACAGTGCGGCCCTCGGCAATCATGCCGCCCCAGGTAACGCGATTGGGGTCGCCGAGACCAAGGAAGGACAGCGCCGCCTCGGTGAGGATCGCGGCCGCCACGATCACCGAGGACAAGGCCAGCACCGGCGGCAACGCGTTGGGCAACACCTCGCGAAAAGCGATCTCAAGCGGGTGCATGCCGATGACGCGGGCGCCGGCGACGTAATCGCGCTCGCGGATCGACAGCACTTCGGCGCGCGCTACACGCGCCGGCCCGGTCCAGGCGCCAAGCGCTATTGCCGTGACGACGACGCCGAGCGACGGCCCGACGACGCTGACGAAGGCCAGCGCCAGGAGAAAACTCGGCACGGTCTGGAAGGCATCGGTGATGCGCATCAGCCCCTCGTCGACAAGGCCGCCGGCAAAGCCGGCCAGCGTGCCGACGACCGCGCCGATGAAGAGTGCCGCCGCTGCCGCCGCCAGGCCGACCGCCAGCGAGGTGCGGGCGCCGTGGAACAGTTCGGCCAGCACGTCACGGCCGAGCCGGTCGGTGCCGAGCGGCAGCGACCAGTCCTGGAACGGCGGCAGCAGTGCTGGTCCGGCAATGGCCTGCGGGTCGCCGGGGAAGAGCAGCGACGCAAACAGCGCCATGGCGAACAGAAGCGCCAGGATCATCGCGCCGGCGACCGCTTCCGGCCGGCGCAGGAACCGCGGCAGCGCGCTCACGCGCTGGCCTCGCTGGCACCGACGCGCGGATCGAGGAAGGCGTAAGCGATGTCGACTGCAAGGTTGATGGCAATGACGAGGACGGCGCTGGTGAGGATGATGCCGAGCAGCAGCGGCGTGTCGCGCGAGGCGACCGCTTCCTGCGCCAGCCGGCCGAGGCCGGGCACGGCAAAGACGCTTTCGATGACGACGCTGCCGCCCAGCATCTGCGCCGATTGCAGGCCGAGCATGGTGACCAGCGGCAAGAGCGCGTTGCGGGCGACATGGGCGAGCACGATGCGGCGGCGCGACAACCCCCTGGCGCGGGCGGCGAGCACAAAATCCTGCCGCCACGCCTCGGCCATGCCGGCGCGCATCATGCGCAGATAGAGCGCGAGATAGATGAAGCCGAGCGCGGAAACCGGCAGGATGAGATGGACGGCGATGTCGATGGCGCGGTCAAAACCGGTCTTGTCCGAGGCCAGGCTCTCGATGCCGCCGATCGGCAGCCAGCGCAGGTCGACGGCAAAGACGACGATCAGCACCAGGCCAAGCCAGAAACCCGGCACGGCATAAAGCGCCAGCGAGCCGATCGACAGGAAGCGGTCGCGAAAGCTGCCGGGTCTGGCGCCGGCATAGATGCCGAGCGCCGAGCCGAGCCCGAAGGAGAGCGCGGTGGCGGTGACCATCAGGAGCAGTGTCGTCGGCAGGCGTTCCAGGATGACGTCGCGGATCGGCCTTGAGAAAGTGACGGACTGGCCGAGGTCGAAATGCAGCAGCGCCCAGAGATAGTTCGCGAGCCGGGTCAACTCGGACTGGTCGAGGCCCCAGCTATGACGCAGCAATTCGATCATGCCGGCGTCGCTGCCGGTCGAGACGATGTAGGCGTCGACCGCGTCACCGGGGGCGGCTTCCAGGAGGAGGAATGTGCCGATGATGACGATCAGCAGCACGAAGATGCTGCCGACGAGGCGACGGCGGATGAGGGTGAGGGCGCGGGTCATGGGGGACGCATGGCGGCGCGCCAGTCGGGAGAAGTGCGGTGTCTAGGCACCCCCCTCTGTCCTGCCGGACATCTCCCCCGCAAGGGGGGAGATTGGATTTCGCCTCTGCCTTCGCCAATCTTCGATGCCGAATGTACGCGACAGCGAAGCTGCTGATCTCCACCCTTGCGGGGGAGATGTCCGGCAGGACAGAGGGGGGTGTGACGAAACGCGGCCCTACGCCATGCCTTCACACCAATTTCTTCGCGAACTTTCATCCGCGAAATACTGTCACGATTCCAGATACGTGTCCGCCCAGTTCGAAACCGCCCATCGCGGGTTGTTGGCGATGTTGCCCACGGTATCGCGCGCGACGCTGATGAAGCTCCATTCGGCGACGTTGATCAGCGGCAGGTCCGCCGCGACCTGTTTCTGGAATTCCTTGTAGAGGTCGGTGCGCGCTGACGTATCCAGCGTCTCCGAAGCCTTGGCGATCAGCGCGTCGAGCGCGGCGTTCTTGTAGCCGCCCTGGTTGGAGAACGGCACGCCGTTGGGAATGCCGCTCTGCACCAGGATGGTGGTCGAGATCGCCGGGTCGCCGCGGAACACCGGCGGGCCGACGGCGAGGTCGAAGGCGTGGTCGGTGTAGACGGCCTTGATGTGCGCGGCCGAGTCGTTGTTGACGATCACGGCGTCGATGCCGATTGCCGCCAGCGCCTGGCGCAGATAGTCGCCGAACTGCTTGGTCTCGTTGAAATAGGGTGCCGGCAGGAGTTTCAGCGCAAAACGCTTGCCGTCATCGGCGCGCTTGTACCCCGCGTCGTCGAGCAAGGAGTTGGCCTTGGCGACGTCGAATGGATAGATCGGCACGTCGGCAGTGTAGAATTGCGGATCGTTCTTCGGCACCGGGCCGGTGGCGGTGGCGGCATAGCCGAGGAACACCGTCTTGACGACGAAGTCCTTGTCGATGGCATGCGCGATCGCCTGGCGGACCTTCACGTCGGCCAGTTCCTGGCGGCGATGATTGATCTCGACGACGAGCTGATAGGTCAGCCCCTCATAGCCCTTGGAGATCACCTTCAGGCCCGGCACCTTGGAGATGCGGTCGAGGTCGGCCAGGGGCACGGCGGAGAAGGCGGCGAGCTGGATCTCTTCGGCCTCGAGCGCCGCTGCAGCCGACGTGCGGTCGGGCAGCACCTGGTAGATGATCTCGTCGAGATACGGCTCGTCCTTGGCCCAGTAATCCGCATTCCTGGTCAGCTTGTAATACTGGCCGGCCTTGTATTCGCCGAACTTGAACGGCCCGGTGCCGATGGGTGCATTGTTGGCCGGGTTGTCCTCGATCTTGCCGACCTCGTAGATGTGCTTCGGCACCACGCTTGACAGCGCCGGCAGCGCGTTGCGGATCAGCTGGAACGGCGTTGGCTTGGCGAATTTGAAGACGGCGGTCAGATCGTCAGGGATGTCGACGCTGGCCAGATCCTTGAACACGGTGCGGCCGAGATTTTGCAGCGGCTTCCAGATCTGCAGCGCGGAGAAGGCGACGTCGGCCGAGGTGAACGGCTCGCCGTCATGCCACTTGACGCCGTCGCGCAGTTTGAAGGTCACCGACAGCCCGTCGGCGGCACCTTCCCAGGAGAGCGCAAGACGGGGTTCCAGTCCGTCCTTGCCTTCGAACGAGGCTTCGGCCAGCGTTTCGACGATCTTGCTGGAGATGAAGAAGACGCCGTTGGAGGCGACGATGGCGGGATTGAGGTTGCGCGGCTCGGAATCGGCGGCAAGCACGAGGCGGCCGCCCTTCTTCGGCGTCTGCGCCCAGCTGAATGTGGGCATGGCGGTGGAGGCCAGCAGTAAAACTGAGCCGCCTAGCAGCGTGCGTCTGGAAATATCCGACATGATCAACCTCCGTCCTCTCCGCGACCAGATGGGCGCACCCCTCGAAGCTAGCGGCACCCGCCAGCATCCTCGCGGCGATTATGGCCCTTGCCAAGGGTTTCGCCAGAGACGGAATTGGCGCATCTTTGCTTGGCTTTGAAATTTTCGTCCTCTGGACCAGTTTTAGAGGTGGCCCTTTCATTCTGGTATTCCGGTAGGACCAGATTGCCTTAGTGTGCAGCAATGACGAGTGGTGACAGCCTGCCGAAGCAATCTAACCTGTTTCTGGCTGGACCAGAGTTAACGAAATGGTGCAGATTTGATCGAAGCCAAGGGATTGGACGCAGTACGGCTGGCGATCCCACTGATATCAGGGAGAGAAAGATGAACATTGCCCCGGGCAAGAGCGCCGTCAGCAATATCCCGTTCGACCAGGCGAGGGTCGACCGGCTGATGGAAGAGGCCGGCATCGATGTTCTGCTCGCGACCTCCAAGCACAACACGCAGTATCTGCTTGGCGGCTACAAGTTCATCTTCTTTGCCGCCATGGATGCGATCGGCCATAGCCGTTACCTGCCTATCGTCCTCTATGAAAAGGGCGGGCCCGGTCATGCCGCCTATATCGGCAACCGCATGGAAGGCGCCGAGCACCAGAACAGCCCGTTCTGGACGCCGACGCTGCATGCCGCCTGCTGGGGCACGCTCGATGCTGCCAATCTTGCGGTCGAGCACATCAGCAAGATCGGCAAGGCCGGCGCCCGCCTCGGCATCGAGCCGGCCTTCCTGCCGTCGGACGCCTATGCGCTGATCCGCAAGGCGTTGCCGGATGCCAGGCTGATCGACGCGACCGGCATGCTGGAGAGCATGCGCGCCATCAAGACGGACGCCGAGCTGGAAAAGCTGCGTATCGCCTCCGAGCTGATCACCGATTCCATGTTGGCGACCATCCGGTGGGCGCATGAAGGCACGACCAAGGCGGAGATCATCGAGCAGCTGCGGCGTGAGGAAACCAATCGCGGCGCGCATTTCGAATATTGCCTGCTGACGTTGGGCGCCAGCCACAACCGCGCGGCGTCACCGCAGGCGTGGAAAAAGGGCGAAGTGCTGTCGATCGATTCCGGCGGCAATTATCACGGCTATATTGGCGATCTCTGCCGCATGGGCATTCTGGGCGAACCGGATGCCGAGCTTGAGGATCTATTGGCCGAGGTCGAGACGGTGCAGCAGGCGGCGTTCTCGAAGGTGAGGGCGGGCACCATCGGCGGCGACATGATTTCGCATGCCGAGGGTGTGCTGAAGGCCTCCAAGGTCGCGCCCTACACGGATTTCTTCGCCCACGGCATGGGCCTGATCACGCATGAGGCTCCGTTCCTGATGACCAACCATCCGGTGACCTATGAAGGCACCTATGCCGCCAAGCCGCTGGAGACAAACATGGTGCTGTCGGTGGAGACGACCATGCTTCACCCGACGCGGGGGTTCATCAAGCTGGAGGACACGTTGGCGGTGACGGATGCGGGATATGTGATGTTTGGGGATCGGGCGCGGGGGTGGAATAGAGGTGGGATAGCCTAGCTCGGCGCTACCCCCTCACCCGGATTGCCATCCGAATTGCGAAGGGCAATTCGGGGCTATCCGACCTCTCCCCGAGGGGAGAGGAGTTTGCGCCGGCGCTGGCTTCTGCCTCTTCTCCCCTCGGGGAGAAGGTGGCCGCGAAGCGGCCGGATGAAGGGGGCCTTTCGCGATTACTTCCCCGCCGGGATCAGCCTGAAATCCGGCAGCTCCCGCAGCACCAGTTCGGGTCCAGCCGGCGAATAGACAACGAAGAGCTGCATCGGCCCATCGCCCGTGTTCAGCGTCGAATGGAAACGGCTTTCCGGCACATAGATGGTGCAGCCGGGGCCGACCTTGGCGACGACCGGATTGCCCTCCTCGTCCTCGACCATCTGCTCGCCATTGCCCGAAATAACGAAGATGATCTCTTCCGCGCCGGGATGGTTGTGGCGCGTGTGTCCCTTGCCTGAGGGCAGGTCGACGACACCGCCGGAAAAGCGCTCAGCGCCATTCACTTCAGGCGCCACCGTCAGCGACAGCTTGCCCCAGTCAAAGCCGAAGGCGCTCACGTCCTTCGGGTATACGAATACCTTGCTCTTGTCGGTCATGATCTCATCCCCTTCTTTTTCTTCTGGTCGTGCAGCATGACGGCCTTGAAATCCGCCGTCTGCCTGGCGATCGCGGCTTCAGCCGGCAGCCGTTCCATCGAACTCGCGCCATAAAAGCCGTGCAGGCCCTTGCAGCGGTCGAGGATGTAGCGGGCATCATCCGGCATCGAGATCGGCCCGCCATGGCAAAGCAGGATGACATCCTTGCGCACCGAGCGCGCCGCGTTGGCGATGACGTCGATCTCGACCACGCAGTCGTCGAGCGACTTGGCCGACGTGGCTCCGATCGAGCCGCCGGTCGTCACCCCCATATGGGCAACGACGATGTCGGCGCCGGCTTTTGTCATGGCGCGCGCCTCGTCGGGGTTGAAGACATAGGGCGTGGTCAGAAGATCGAGCTTGTGCGCCTCGGCGATCATGTCGACCTCCAGCCCGAAGCCCATGCCGGTTTCCTCAAAACTCTGGCGCATGCTGCCATCGAACAGGCCGATGGTCGGGAAATTCTGCACGCCGGAAAAGCCCATCGTCTTCAGCTCGGCAAGCAGCAGCGGCATGATGACGAACGGATCGGTGCCGTTGACACCGGCCAGCACCGGCGTCTTTTTGACCACCGGCAGCACCTCATAGGCCATTTCCTTGACGATCTCGTTGGCGTTGCCATAGGCGAGCAGGCCCGCAGCCGAGCCGCGCCCGGCCATGCGATAGCGGCCGGAATTGTAGATGATGATGAGGTCGATGCCGCCGGCTTCCTCGGCCTTGGCCGACAGGCCAGTGCCGGCGCCGCCCCCAACGATGGGCACGCCGTCGGCGATCATCGCCTTGAACTTCTTCAATATGTCCTTGCGCGGTATTGCGGGCATTTGTTGGCTCTCACTATCTGGCGATGTCGAGGAAGGCCGCGGTTGCGGCTTTGGCAAATTCCGGATCGTTGATGTGCAACGGCAGGCGTGAGACCCGGCGCGCGGCGTTCGGCTTGATGGTGCGCTCGACGGCACCGAACAGCACGGCGTCGGCTTCGGGGTCGAAGAAGGCGCCGCCCTCGATGTCGAGTGCCGAGACGCCTTTTTCGGGGATCAGGAAATGCACAGGGCCCTCGCAGCGAGCGAGCCTGGTGCCGATCCACTCGCCTATACCGCGGCATTCATCCACCGTGGTGCGCATCAGTGTGACGTTGGGATTGTGCTCGTAGAACAGCCGGCCCCTAAACTTCTCGGGAATGGTCGGCGGCGCCCAGAAATTGACCATGTCCACCGCGCCGACCGAGCCTACATAGGGCAGCTTGGTGCGGGCGATGGCGCCGAAGCGGTCCTCCGTCGCAGGCAGCACGCCGCCGAGCAGCAGGTCGCAGACTTCCGTCGTGGTGATGTCGATGACGCCGGCGAGCAGGCCCGAGTCCGCGAGCTTCTCCATCGAGCGGCCGCCGGTGCCGGTGGCGTGGAAAACCATGCAGTCATAGTTGGCGCGCAACTGATCCGCGATGGCGGTCACGCAAGGCGTGGTGACGCCGAACATGGTGAGCCCGAGTGCCGGCTTGCCGGTGGCAGTCGGCGCCGGCTTTGCGGCCATGCCGGCGATCGCTTGCGCCGCGTTGTGCAGCACCGTGCGGGAGAGCCGGTTCAGTCCCGCCATATCGGTGACCGATGGCATCATGATGATGTCGGAGACGTCGACATAGGGCGCGGTGTCGCCGGAGGCGAGCGTCGAGACCATGATCTTGGGCAGCCCAAGCGGCAGCGCGCGCATGCCAGCAGTGATGATCGACGTGCCGCCGCCGCCGCCAATGCCGATCACGCCTGATATGTCGTCGCGCGACTGAATGAAACTGGTGAAGGCGGCGCCCATGCCGGTCACTGCCGTGCCGCGATCATCGATGCCGAGCACGCCACTGGCTCCACCCGGATGATGCGCCGCGACCTCGCTGGCCGGGATATCGACCGGCACCGTGGCACCGCGCGTTCCGATGTCGACGCGGGCAACCGAACTGCCGGTGGCGGCAATAGCATCGGCCAGGAAGGCAAGTTCCTCGCCCTTGGTGTCGGCTGTGCCCACCACGTAGATGCGCTTCATCGCGTTTCTCCCGTCACCGGCCGACCGGCGCCGGGCCGCCTGTCGCCCTTTGCCGGCCCTTCGGTGGGCAAAGGTCATTGCAATTTTTTGAGACGCGCGTATCGTATTGACATGGAAGTCTCACGTCAACAAGCCGCTGGGAACGACGACGCCAACGAGGCTGCCGAACGCGGCCCACGGGCCCGCACAAAACGGCTGATGCTGAAGACGGCGACGCGGCTGATGCAGGCGGGCGTCACCCCGTCGGTCAGCGAAGTCGCGGAGGCGGCGCAAGTGTCGCGCGCCACCGCCTATCGCTATTTCCCCAGCCAGGCAGCCCTGGTGCAGGCGGTGGTTGACGAGGGGCTTGGGCCGATCCTGACCTGGCAATCGACGTCCACCGATGCCGGGCGGCGCGTTGCCGAATTGTTCGATACCGCCATGCCGCGCATCGAAGCTTTCGAGGCAACTTTCAAGGCAGCGCTGAAACTGTCGCTCGACCAATGGGCGCAGCGGCAGGCGGGCACGCTGGGCGGCGAGCCGCAATTCACGCGCGGACATCGCGTCCAGCTGCTGAAGGATGCCATCGCACCGCTCAAGGGCCGGCTGCCGCCGCGCGAGTTCAAGCGCCTGGCGCAGGCGCTGTCGATGATGTTCGGCGTCGAAGTGCTGATCGTGCTGAAGGATATATGGGGGCTCGATAGCCGCGGCATGCGGTCGGTCGCGCAATGGGCGGCGGGCGCCCTTGTGCGCGCCGCGGTGGCGGAATCAACGGCTGAAATCGATGCGGCCCCGACAGCGGCATTGGCGAAATAGCGCCAATCTGGTTCGACCAGATTTGGATGCCCACTATTGATGTTAACCGGGATGGCAGTGCCGAAACAAGGCTCTCCTATATCAACGAGTAGGAAAATTCAGGGAAAACAGTCGGATACATGAAGAATCCGGTTATACAAGGTCCGGTGGTGGTCCAAGAAAGAGCTTGACGGCTATCTAAAATTGGTAATACCAGATCAGGACAGAAAAGCGGATCGAAAGTGAGAGCTGCGATCCAGTTTCCGGCAAAGCGAGGAGGCTTGGAACCGGAAAGGTGCGATCTCGGGAGGAACTACCAGGCCGGCTTCACCGCCGGCTAGCATGACAAGGTAGAATGCGCACAAGGGAGGAAATCATTATGCGCAAGACAATGACCAGCCTGCTTGCTGGTATCGGCTTAGTACTTGCCTGCGGAACGTCCGTCTACGCGCAGGACAAGGAGCTCACCATCTTTTGGGCGGAATGGGATCCGGCCAATTATCTGCAGGAACTCGGCAACGAGTACGAGAAGGAAACCGGCGTCAAGATCACGGTGGAAACCACGCCCTGGTCCGACTTCCAGACCAAGGCTTTCACCGAGTTCAACGCCCATGGCGACGCCTATGATATGGTCGTCGGCGACTCGCAATGGCTCGGCGCCGGCTCGACCGGCGGCCACTATGTCGACCTGACCGACTTCTTCAACAAGCACAAGCTTGGCGAAGTGATGGCGCCGGCAACGGTGAAATATTACGCCGAGTATCCGGGCGGCAGCAGCAAGTACTGGGCGATCCCGCTCGAAGGCGACGCTGTCGGCTGGTCCTATCGCAAGGACTGGTTCGAGGACCCGAAGGAAAAGGAAGCCTTCAAGGCCAAATACGGCTACGATCTCGACGTGCCGAAGGATTTCAAGGCGCTGCGCGACATCGCGGAGTTCTTCTATCGGCCGGATCAGAAGCGATACGGCATCGCCATCTACACCGACAATTCCTATGACGCGATGGCGATGGGCTTCGAAAACGCGCTGTTCTCCTTCGGCGGCGAACTGGGTGACTACAAGACCTACAAGGTCGACGGTTTCATCAACTCCGACAAGGCAATCGCCGCACTCGACGCCTACAAGGAACTCTACACGTTCACGCCTCCGGGCTGGGCCAAGTCGTTCTTCGTCGAGGACAACCAGGCGATCACCGAAAACCTGGCCGCGATGAGCATGAACTACTTCGCGTTCTTCCCCTCGCTGATCAACGAGGCGTCGAACCCGAACGCCAAGAACACCGGCTTCTTCGCCAATCCTCCAGGCCCGAACGGCGATCAGTTCGCCGCACTCGGCGGTCAGGGCATCTCCATCGTCTCCTACTCCAAGAAGCAGGAAGAGGCGACGAAGTTCCTTGAATGGTTCATCAAGGACGAGACCCAGAAGAAGTGGGCGGCGCTCGGCGGCTACACCTGCAGCGCCGCCGTGCTCAAGTCGGAGGAATTCCAGAACGCCACGCCGTACAACAAGGCCTTCTACGAGACCATGTTCAAGGTGAAGGACTTCTGGGCGGTGCCGGAATATGCCGAGCTGCTGCAGCAGCTCAACCAGCGCGTCTATCCCTACATGATCGGCGGCGAAGGCACCGCCAAGGAAACGCTGGACGCGCTCGCAGGCGACTGGAACGCGACGTTCAAGAAATACGGCCGCGGCCAATAAGCAGCTTTTCTCGCGGAGGAGGCATCCGTGCCTCCTCCGTTCTTTTTTTCCGAAACGGGAGCAGGGTCTTGGCGACCACGATGATCACCACGCTGGACACTTCCTCGCGGGCCGCTGCACGCGGCTTGAGCGACATGTCGATCCGCAACCTCTTCATAATCCCGACGATCCTGTTCCTGATCGTCTTCAATATTTTCCCACTGATCTATTCGCTGGGCTATTCCTTCACCGATTTCCGCGCGTCGACCAACGCGCCGGCGAATTTCGTCGGGCTGCAGAATTATCGCGATCTGCTCAACGATCCCTATGTCTGGTCCAACTTCGCCATCACCGCGAAGTACGTCATCATCTCGGTCGCGGGTCAGCTGCTCGTCGGCTTCGGCGTGGCCATGCTGCTCAACCGGGATATTCCCCTCAAGGGTCTCATCACAACGCTGCTTCTGCTGCCGATGATGCTGTCGATGGCCGTCGTCGGTCTGTTCTGGAAACTGCTCTATGATCCGTCATGGGGGGTCATCAACTATGCGCTTGGCCTCGGCAATTTCGAGTGGCTGGCCGATCCCAAGATGGCGCTCTATGCGGTTGCGCTGACCGACATCTGGATGTGGTCGCCCTTTGTCATGCTGTTGTCGCTGGCCGGCCTTTCAGCGGTGCCGAAGCATCTCTACGAAGCAGCGGCGATCGACCGCGCCGGACCGTTCTACACCTTCTTCCGCATCACGCTGCCGCTGGTCGCGCCGATCCTGATGATCGCGGTCATCTTCCGCACCATGGAAGCGTTCAAGACCTTCGACCTCGCCTATATCCTGACCAGCCAGCCGACGGCCGAGCTGATCTCTATCCGGCTGTACAAGATGGCGTTCCAGGAATGGCAGACCGGGCGCTCCTGCGCGCTCGCCTACATCGTGCTGATCATGGTGCTGGCCATCACCAACATCTACGTCAAGTACCTCAACAAGGTGAAGGAGCGCTGAGATGGCCGCCGTCCGCACTTCTTCCGAAATCGGCTTCAATCGCGTCGCCATCGTCGCCGTCCTTTTGGTGACGATCATCTTCCTGGCGCCGATCTACTGGATCGCCTCGACGGCGTTCAAGCCGCGCAACCTTGCCACGACCATCCCGCCCACGGTGGTGTTCCAGCCGGAGATTTCGCCCTTCGTCAAGCTGTTCACCAAGCGCTCGCAAATGCGCAACCCGCCGTCGCCGGAAGAGTATGCGGCGGCACCCTGGTGGGAACGTGTCGTCTTCGATGGCGGTGAAAAGATCGTGCGCGACGGCAAGGGCCAGGTGCAATGGTCGGGCTATCCGAGCCGCTTCATGAACTCGCTGATCATTGCCATCACCTCGACGGTGCTGGCTGTCGGCATGGGTACCTTCACCGCCTACGGCTTCTCGCGCTTCAAGGTGAAGGGGGAGGCGGATCTGCTCTTCTTCATCCTGTCGACGCGCATGCTGCCGCCGGTGGTGGTCGCGATCCCGATGTTCCTGATGTACCGGGCCGTCGGCCTCAACGATTCCCATATCGGGCTGATCATCCTTTATACCGCCTTCAACCTGTCCTTTTCGGTGTGGCTGATGAAGGGGTTCATGGACGAGATCCCGAAGGAGTATGAAGAGGCAGCGCTGGTCGACGGCTACACCCGCATGGAAGCCTTCTTCAAGATCGTGCTGCCGGAGGCCGCCACCGGCATCGCCGCGACCGCGGTTTTCTGCTTCATCACGGCGTGGAACGAGTATGCTTTCGCGCTGATCATGACCAACCGCCGCGCCCAGACGGCGCCGCCCTTCATCCCCAGCCAGGTCGGCGCCGGCCTGCCCGACTGGACGGTGATCGCCGCCGGAACCTTCCTGTTCCTGCTGCCGGTCGCAATCTTCACCTTCCTGCTCCGCAACCATTTGCTGCGCGGCATGTCCTTCGGAGCGATCCGCAAATGAGCTTTCGAGCCATCAACCAGAAATATCTCGAACCGGGGTCTCAGGTGCTGATGGTCCTCGGCATCATCGCGCTTTGCCAGCCGTGGAACCTGCTGCTGCACAGCTATGGCGTGACCATCACCCTGATCGGCCTGATCGGCTTCAACATCACCTCGAAGATCGCGCCGGCGGAGAAGGCCGGTACCGGCCAGGTGCGCAATCCGGGAGCAGAGCATTGACCCAGATTGAGCTTCGCGGCGTCCAGAAATTCTTCGGTGCGGTCCAGGTCATCAAGGACCTCAACCTCAAGATCGACGACAACGAGTTCATCGTGCTGCTCGGTCAGTCGGGTTGCGGCAAGACGACGACATTGAGGGCGGTTGCCGGGCTGGAGACGATCGACGGCGGTGACATCCTCATCGACGGCAAGCCGGTGCAACACCTCAAGGCCGCCGACCGCGACATCGCCATGGTGTTCCAGTCGTTCTCGCTCTACCCGCATATGAGCGTCTATGAGAACATTGCTTTTCCCTTGCGCGCGACGCGCAAAAGCAAGGCCGAGATCGATAGCGAGGTGCGCTCGGTCGCCAAGACGCTGCAGATTACGGAACTGCTGGCCAAGAAGCCGTCGGCGCTGTCGGGCGGCGACATGCAGCGTGTGGCCATCGGCCGGGCTCTGGTGCGGCGGCCGAAGGCGATGCTGATGGACGAGCCGATCGGCGCCCTCGACGCCAAGCTGCGCGAAGAGATGCGGGCCGAGATCAAGCGGCTGCACATCAAACAGGGCTCGACCACCATCTATGTCACGCACGACCAGATCGAGGCGATGAGCCTCGCCGACCGCATCGTGATCATGCATGAGGGCGTGCTGCAGCAGGTCGGTTCGCCCGACGAGGTCTATTCGCATCCAGCCAATCTGTTCGTGGCGCAGTTCGTCGGCAGCCCGGTGATGAACGTCGCCGATGCGGCGATCGCCGAGACCGCTTCGGCGGCCTCCGTCACCGTCGGTGGCGCTGCCGCCGGCTTCGAGTTCCCGCGCGCGCTTTTGTCCAAGCTCAACGGTCATGCCGGCGGCCAGCTGGCGCTCGGCATCCGGCCCGAAGGCGTGCTGGTGCGCCATGAAGCGGCGGAGGGTTTCTTGCCGGTCGAGACGCAGATCGTCGAGCCGCTCGGCTCGTTCGACATTGTCGATCTCAAGGTCGGCTCCAAGATGCTGCGTGCGCGCACCAAGAGCGGCTTCGTCGGCGGCCCGGGCGAAAAGGTCTTCGCCAGGATCGATCCGACGCAGGCACATTTCTTCGACACGGCAAGCGGCAAGTCGCTTGAGGTGAGGCTCTGATGGCTCATATCCAGCTCAAGAATATTTCCAAGAGCTTCGGCAACCACACCGCACTGACCGGGCTCGATCTCGAGATCGCCGATGGCGAGTTCTTCGTGCTGCTCGGCGAGACCGGCGCGGGCAAGACGACGACGCTGCGCATGATCGCGGGTCTGGAAAAGCCGACCGAGGGTCAGGTGTTCATCGACGGCGTCGACGTCGCCGACTGGGGTGCGGCCGAGCGCGACGTGGCGCTGGTGCTTCAGCAATATTCGCTCTATCCGCGCTATACGGTGCGCGAAAATCTCGAATTCCCGCTGAAGCCGAAGATACGTCGGCTGCCGGATGCCGAGATCAAGGACCGTGTTGCGCGAGCGGCCAAGACACTGCGGATCGAGCATCTGCTCGACCGCAAGACCGACCGGCTTTCAGGCGGCGAAATGCAGCGCGTCTCTATCGGGCGCGCCATCGTGCGCAAGCCGCGCGTGTTCCTGATGGACGAACCGCTGTCGGCGCTCGACGCCAAGCTGCGCGAGGCGCTGCGCACGGAACTGAAGAACCTGCAGATCCAGCTCGGCGCCACCTTTCTGTTCGTCACTCACGACCAGATCGAGGCGATGTCGATGGGCGACAAGGTGGGCGTGCTCAACCATGGCCGCATCATCCAGACCGGCACGCCGCACGAGATCTATAACAATCCGCGCGATACCTATGTGGCCAGCTTCGTCGGCTCGCCGCCGATGAACCTGATCGATGGCAAGCTGGTCAACGGCCGCGCGGTGATGGCGCCGCTGAATTTCGAACTGCCTTTCTCTGGGGGTGCCAAGGCGGGCGGTGCGACCGACGGTCGCCCGCTCGTCTTCGGTATTCGACCTGAGGATGTGTATCTTGAAAGCGGTGCGCCGGTCGAGGCACGCGTCCACGATGTCGAGAACCATGGCGTGGAAAAGATCCTGACTCTGCGGGTCGGCGACACGACGCTGCGCGCCACGGTGCCGGCCAGAACCGATGTCCAGATCGAGCAGCCGGTGCGCTTTGCCTGGAATCAGGACAAGGTGGTGCTGTTCGACAAGGGCAGCGGCGTGAGCTTGCGGCACGCCAGCTAGTTGCGGTCGAACGACGGCGCCGCCTGACTATTTCTGGAAGTAGGTCTCGTAAGGCGTATCGTTGATCAGCAGGATCACGCACTCCGTCTCTGAGAGGCAGGCGTCGTCGTGCATCTCGTTGGCCTTCTGGGTCCAGTAGGATCCCCGCGGCAATTCGACCTTCGTCGCTTCGCCGCCGTCCATTTGCCAATGCGCCCACAGACCCTTGATGACCAACGCGCGATAGTCGGCGGTGTGCGCATGAACCGGCGCGCGCCAGTTGCCGGGAACTTTCAGCAAGGCTGTCCTCGAGGGCAAAGGCGCGAGCGGGAAAGACGCAAGAAACGGCGAGCACCAGAAACGCGCCGTCTTCGGCGGCCTGGTGGTCGACAATGCCGGTGTGGCCAGCGCCTTCGCCTATTGTGGCGCTGCGACCTTGCTGGCGGCGATCGTTGTGTTCGCGCGCGGCCCTAAGCGCGTCGAATAGCCGATAGCCATCCTTGGCTAAAGCAGCGGGCCCGAGAACTATCAAGGTTTTCGGGGCGTTGCTTTTGTGGTGAGAGGCCACCGTAGGGTCAGACCGCGCGGCCGTCGAAGTCGAAGACCGGCAGGCCGGTGGGATCGAAATCGGCGACGCAGTTGAGGTTGATGTAGGCGCTGCGTTCGCTGCCCTGACTGACATCCTCGGCAAAGGGATGGATGCCGCAGGTGCGGCAGAAGCGATGCGCCATTGCATGATTGCCGAATGTGTAGGTGCCGAGATCGTCGCCCCACGCCAGCACCGTCAGGCTGTCATGCGGGATGGCGGCCAACAGCGCGCCCTTGCGCGAGCAGATCAAACAATTGCACCGCACGGCGCCGGTCAGCTGCGCCTTGAATTCGAACGCAACCTTGCCGCAGTGGCAGCTGCCTTTGTACAGCATCAGTCCCTTCCTATCGCTGGCAGGTGCAAAGGCACGCTGTCCGGGCTATTCCTTCCGCTGACCTAGCGGCCCATATGCCTTAAAGACGCTCCACCTTGACGGAATCCGACATCGACATGCAATCAATCCGCGATCGTCTCGAGATCATCCTGTCACGTCTTGCCAGTTGCGCGGCAGGCGAGAAGGTGTTCACCAAACTCTATGCCGAGGCGGCGCGCGCAGCGGCCGAGGCCACCGATGCGCGCAAGAAGGCCGGCGTATCGCTCGGGCCGCTCGACGGCACCATCGTGTCGATCAAGGATCTGTTCGATGTCGCCGGCGAGCCGACCACGGCCGGGTCGCTGATGCTGAGGGACACCGCGCCCCGTCGGCACGATGCGGCGATCGTCAACCGTCTGCGCCAGGCCGGCGCCGTCATCATCGGCAAGACCAACATGACCGAATTCGCCTTCACCGCTATCGGCGACAACATGCACTACGGCACACCGGGCAATGCCGCCGACACCAGCCGCATTCCAGGCGGTTCGTCGTCGGGCGCCGCCGTGTCCGTTGGCGAGGGGACGAGCGACATTTCCATCGGCTCCGACACCGGCGGTTCGGTGCGCATCCCGGCATCGCTGAACGGCGTCGTCGGTTTCAAGCCGACGGCGCGGCGCGTGCCGCTGACTGGTGCCTATCCCCTTTCCGCGACGCTGGATTCGATCGGGCCGCTGGCGCTGAGTGTTGCTGCGTGTGCCCTGGCTGACGCCGCGATGACGGGCGAGCAGATGCCGCAACTGCACCTGCCGTTAGCGCTTGCCGGGCTTCGTGTCGGCATTCCGCGCGGCCTGCTTTTCGAAGACACGGAAACGGAGATTGCCGCCGCGTTCGATCGCAGCCTTGCCGGGATCGAGCAGGCAGGCGCGTGGCTCACGGACATTTCGATCGACGACCTCATTGCCGATCTGCGCCTGGCCACCAAACGCGGCTCGATCGCGGCCATGGAAGGTTCTGAAATCCATGCCGACTGGCTGGCGACGGGCGCATCGGTGCCGGTCGATCCCCATGTCAGCGGGCCGCTGTCGCGGGCGGCGGCCATACCGACGCCGGTTTATATCAGGGCAATGCGTCGTCGCGCGGCACTGTGCATAGCCATGGACGAGCGGTTGGGTTCGGTCGATGTGCTAGCTCTGCCGACCACGCCGGTGACAGCGCCGACTATCGTTTCGATGGCCGAGGATACGGCTCTGCGTGAACGCACCGAAGGTCTGCTGCTGCGCAATACCCAGGTCGCCAACCAGTTCGACCTCTGCGCGATCTCGCTGCCGATGCCCGGCATGACGCTGCCGGCCGGACTGATGCTGGTGGCGCGCAATGGCCACGACCACCATCTGCTGCGCATCGCGGCTGAAGTCGAGCGGCTGCTCCGATAGGCAGCGAGCCGTAGGTCGGCAGTCAACGTGCCGCGCAGCGCTTGCGCTCGCTTTTCTTGGAGGAGCGTTCGATTTTGGTAACGACCAGCATCGGCGGATCGTTCGGCTGGCCGCGATGCTGGATCGATCCTCGGACGACGAGTTTTCCAGCATAAAGCTTGTCGGAGAGGTCAGGTGCCGATCTGTCCACGGCGGCAATTCCGTAGTGTTGAGCTCCACGCCTTTAACGACATTGCCGGTGGTCAGATCCAGCGCATTGCCTGACGGGCAGGGCGCCATCATGCAGACGATCCCATTGCTGCAATAGACATAATCGCTGCTTTGTGCCGCCGCGAGCGAAGGTAAGGCCACGATCGACGACACTGCGAGAACCAGAGATGCGAAGCGAAAACCGGACATGGTTCACGCGTCCGCCGGGAACCGTCTGCGGTAATGCTCGACCACGTCGGGATTGCGCAGATTGACAGGCAGCCGGTTGGCCAGCACCAGCAAGGTCTCGCCGGCCGCGCCCACGCCCATGCGCATCATCGATTGCTCGGTAATCCCCGCCATATGCGGGGTGACGATAACATTGTCGAAACCGAAATAGGGATGGTTTGCCGGCAGCGGCTGCGTGGCAAAGACGTCGAGTGCGGCGCCGCCGATCCGGTCTTGGCGCAAGGCCTCGATCAGCGCCTCGTCGTCGATCACCGGTCCGCGCGAAATGTTGATCAAAAGCGCGTCCGGCTTCATGCGGGCAATGCGTTCGCGGCTGATCAGGCCGCGCGTTTCCGGCGTCAGCGGGCAGCAGAGCACGATGATGTCGCTCTGTTCGATCAGCGCATCGATCGACAGGAAGCCGATCCTGTCGGGTGCCGGCTGCATGCTGCGGGTCGTCGCCACGACGTCGAGGCCGAAGCCGTGCGCGGCGATATGGGCGACCGCCTGACCGATGGCGCCGAAGCCGATGATGCCGATGGTCTTGCCGGCAAGCTCGCTGGCATGGCTGGCGTGGTCGCGGCCGGCATTCCAGCCCTTGGCGCGCAAGTCGCGGTCGACCGAACGGAAGCGCCGAAGCAGGGCAAGGGCCGCGAACATCACATATTCAGCGACCGAACGCGCATTGACCGCCGGCACGTTGGCGACCAGCACGCCGGCCGCGGCCGCGGCCTCCATCGGCACCATGTCGAGCCCGGCGCCGTGGCGGACAGCTGCTCTGAGTTTCGTGGCGTTTTCGAACAGCGACGGCGGCAGCGGTGCGCGAACGATGATGACGTCGGCATGCTTCGCCTCGGCGGTCAGCGTTGCCGCATCAAGCGCTGAGGCGACGACGAGTTCACCGGCGCCCGCCAGCATTGCGGAGGCACGCGGATGCAGCGTGTGCGTCGACAGGATTCTGGGCATGGGGCTCTCGCTAGTCGCAATTCTCAAAGGAAAGCGCCGCGCGCTTTTCCCAGAAAAACCGTTTCACACCTTTCCTGGAATTGCACTAGACCTTCTCAAGTGCCAGGCTTTGCGCTTGCGCCTCCCGGCCCTCGATGATCCCCTTCCAGTAGCTTTCCGCGCCTTGCAGGTGGGCGCTCATCAGCGCCTGGGCGAGATTGCCGTCGCGACGCAGCAGCGCCTCGTAGATCTGGATATGCTCGGCATGCGAGCGTACTGAGCGCTCGGGATCGTTGAAGTAGATCGGCAGCCGCTGCTCGCCCATCAGGTAATAGACACTGCAGATATTGTGGAAGACGCCGTTCTTGGTCGCCCGCACGATTTCGAGGTGGAATTCGCGGTCTTCCTTGGCGAGGCCTTCGCCGGCGGCGATGCACTCCTCCGAGGCTTTCAGGATCTCCCGCAGGCGTTCGAAATTCTCTTCAGTGGCGCGGGAACAGGCAAGTTCGGCGGCCTTTATCTCGTGGATCTTGCGCAGTTCGACGGTCTCGTAGATTTGCACCGGGTCGAGCGGCAGGCCGGCACGGGCAAACAGCGCCAGCGCCTCGACACTGGCCTGCCTGGTGTCGACATAGATGCCGGATTTGGCGCGGCGCTCGACGATGCGCATGGCCTCCAGAATGGCCAGCGCCTCGCGGATCTGGCCGCGACTGACGACGAAATGCTCCGCCAGTTCGCGCTCCGAAGGCGTGCGGCCGGTCTCCTTGTCCGAATGGGCGAAGAGATAGGCGGCGAGCTCGGCGAGAAGGTTCTTTTCTTTCATCGTCAACCGCGTTGCGCGTGCGCCTCCAGGAACCGCTCCGAAATGGTGAATCCCAGACCCGGCTTTTCAGGGATCGCTATCATACCGTCCCTTGCTTCGACAGTCTCTTCGATAAGATCGTGGATCATCGGGTTGGCGCCGAGCGAATATTCGACGGTAAAACTGGCAGGCGAGGCTGCACAAACATGCAGGCCGGCGAAGAAGCATGGCGCGCCGGCCCACAGATGTGGGGCAAAGCGCAGATTGAAGGCACTGGCGATGGTGCCGATCTTCATCGCCTCGCTGATACCGCCGCAAAAGGCCGGATCCGGCTGGAAGATGTCTGCGGATTTCAGCACCGCGAGATCGCGGAAGGCGTAGCGCGTCGCTTCGCTTTCGCCGGTGGCGATCGGGATCGAGCCCGAGGCGCGCACCTCGGCCATACCAGCCTTGTCGTCGGCGATAACAGGCTCCTCGAACCAGGCGAGGTCGAGATCGCTGGCCAGGCTGATGAAGCGCTTGGCCTCGGCCACCGTATAGGTGCCGTGCGCGTCGACCATCAACTCGACGTCAGGACCGAGCGCCTGCCGCGCGGCGCGGACGCGGGCGGCGGAAATGTGCGGGGCGCCGTCCATGGCGCCGACGCGCATCTTCAGCGCCCTGAAGCCGCCTTTGGCGATGTAGGATTTGAGCTGCTCGCCGATAGCCTCGGCGGCAGCCCAGCCGCCGGAGGCGTAGGCCGGCATGCGGTCGAGCTTGCGGCCGCCGATGAGCCGCCACACCGGCTGTCCCAACGACTTCCCCAGAATATCCCAGAGCGCGATATCGACGGCGCTGATTGCCGCAATGCTCATGCCGCGCCGCGCCAGCTGCGGCATGGCATGGCCGGCGCGCGCGGCACTGTCATGGCGCACGCCGTTGTAGAGCATCTCCCAGATCATACCGATGTCGGCGGGGTCGCGGCCGATCAGCTGCGGCCCGACCTCGTGATTCAGCATGTAGACCAGCGCACCATAGCTGCCGGCGCTGCCGGCGGCGTTCTTGCCCTCGCCCCAGCCGATCAGCCCGTCGTCAGTCTCAATGCGCAGGATGGCGGCGTCGAACGTCGTCACCTGGCCAAAGTCGCTGCGATGCTGCTTCGCGGCCTCAATCGGCACGCGGACCCACCACGCCTGGACCGTTTTGATGCGCATCCCGATCGGCTACTTGATCAGCGGCAGCAGCGTTTCGGCCGTGATGCGCATCTGGTCGGTGTAGAATTTCTCCGTCAGCACGCTGGAGCCGTGATCCTGGATGAACTTCAGCTGTTCGGGAGAAATGTCGACCGGATTCCGGTCGACCATGTCGGGATAGGGCGCGGCGGGTGTGCGGTCGACGGGCGCGACGAATTCGTTGGTCAGCGCGCCGTCATAGCCGACTTCCTTCAGCGTCTGCACGATCCGTGGCCAATCGATCTGGCCAAGGCCGGCGGCAAAGCGGTTGTTGTCGGCGACGTGGAAGTCGAACAGCCGTTTGCCGACCTGACGGATCGCGTCATGGACGTTAAATTCTTCCATGTGGATGTGATAGGCGTCGAGGCAGACGCCGCATTCGGGGCTGACCGCATCGGCCAGGGCCAACGCCTGCGCGCCGCGGTTGAACAGATAGGTCTCGAAGCGGTTGAGCGGCTCGACCGCGATCTTGACGCCGACCTTCTTGGCATGGGTGAAGCATTCGCGGGTGGCGTCGACCACCCACTTCCATTCCTCTTCCTCGGTGCCGTCCGGTACCACTTTGCCGACGGTCGCGGGCACCAGCGTTATGATCTCGCCATCAAGTTCGCTGACCATGGTCAGCACGTCCTTGACGTACTGCACCGAGCGTTCGCGCTGGCCTTGGTCCCTGGCGGCAAGGTTGCGTTCGCCCAGCATCAGCGTCACCGACCCCCAGCAGCGGATGCCGTATTCTTTCAGCAGCGCGCGGGTCTCCTTGGTCTTGTATTGCTCGGGCTCGCCGGAAATCTCGATCGACTCGTAGCCGAATTTCTTGATGCGCTTCAGCGTCACCTCCAACGGTTCCGCGCGCATCCAGTTGTGCGTCGAAAGATGCATGGTCTATCCTTCCCAGAATTCGTCTGTGCCAGTTCGCCTGCGATGCGCCCCACAAGGCGCGTCGCGTGTTTCCTCCCCAAGGCGCTCCAGCGTTTTTGCGCAACTGGTTCGACCAATTGGGCCCTAATGGAGGTCTACAGCAATTTTTGTCGCGCGGCAAGAACCGCCGCCATGCGATATCGGCATCTGTGTACCGTATTGATTATGCTGGTATATATCGCCAAAAATGGAATGCCCTGGCAGCTTTGTGCGTGAGTCAAATGGCTTGACCCATTTTCGGTATTTGGTAATACCAGAATGCCGATACGAGAATGCACATCACGAGAGACCAAAGAGGCTGGCCCTGCTTTCATCAGACGCTATGCTGGGTCCTTGGAAAAATGATTGGGAGGATGCCGATGCCGTCGACAATGAAGGGTCCGGGGCTGTTTCTGGCGCAGTTCGCGGGGGATACCGCGCCGTTCAATTCGCTGGCCTCGATCACCAAATGGGCGGCCGGTCTCGGTTACAAGGGCGTGCAGATCCCGACCTGGGATGCACGCCTGTTCGACCTCAAGAAGGCGGCATCTTCCAAGACCTATTGCGACGAGGTGAAAGGCATCTGCGCGGATGCCGGCGTCGAGATCACCGAACTGTCGACGCATCTTCAAGGGCAGCTGGTGGCGGTGCACCCGGCCTATGATGCTCAGTTCGACGGCTTTGCACCGCCTGCGGTGCACAACAACCCCAAGGCCAGGCAGAAATGGGCGGTCGAACAGATGGAGTTCGGCGCCAAGGCCTCGAAGAATCTTGGCCTGAAAACCTCGGTGACGTTTTCCGGCGCTCTGGCCTTCCCGTATCTCTATCCCTGGCCACAGCGGCCGGCCGGGCTGATCGAGGAGGCCTTTGCCGAACTCGGCAAGCGCTGGAAGCCGATCCTCGACGTCTATGACGAGAACGGCGTCGATGTCGGCTATGAGATCCATCCTGGCGAGGACATCTTCGACGGCGCCACGTTCGAAATGTTCCTCGATGCGGTTGGCGGCCACAAGCGCTGCAACATCAACTACGACCCATCGCATTTCCTTTTGCAGCAGCTCGACTATCTCGAATTCATCGACATCTATCACGAGCGGATCAAGGCCTTCCATGCCAAGGATGCCGAGTTCAATCCGACGGGGCGGCAAGGCGTCTATTCCGGCTATCAGAGCTGGACCAATCGCGCCGGCCGCTTCCGCTCGCTTGGCGACGGGCAGGTCGATTTCGGCGGCATCTTCTCCAAGCTTACCCAGTATGGCTACGATTCCTGGGCGGTGCTGGAATGGGAGTGTTGCCTCAAGCATCCGGAGGACGGCGCGGCCGAAGGCGCGCCCTTCATCCAGCACCACATTATCCGGGTGACGGAAAAGGCCTTTGATGATTTCGCCGGCGGCACCACCGACAAGAAGATGCTGCGCGCCATGATGGGTATTTGAGACAAGCAGGAGAAAGACATGGTCGGCGCATCGAAGTCGGAAGCGGGGGGCGGCCCGATCCGCTATGGTATGGTCGGCGGCGGCCAAGGCGCCTTCATCGGCGCGGTGCATCGGATCGCGGCGCGCATGGACAATGACTTCGTGCTGGTGGCCGGCGCCCTGTCGGCCAATCCCGAGCGCGCCAAGGCTTCCGCCGCCGAACTCGGTCTCGACCCGGCGCGCAGCTACGCCTCCTATGCCGAGATGGCCAAGGCCGAGGCCAAGCGCCCGGACGGCATCGAGGCGGTGGCGATCGTCACCCCCAACAATGTGCACGTGCCGGCGGCCAAAGCGTTTCTCGAGGCCGGCATCCACGTCATCTGCGACAAGCCGCTGGCGACCACCTTGGCTGAAGCCAGGAAGCTAGCGGCGATAGTCGAAAAGACCGGCAAGGTGTTCGTGCTGACCCACAATTACACTGCCTATCCGATGATCCGGCAGGCGCGCGAGATGGTGGCCAAGGGGCAGCTTGGCGACATCCGCATCGTTCAGTCCGAGTACCCGCAGGATTGGCTGACCGAAGACCTTGCCGCCACCGGCCAGAAGCAGGCGGCGTGGCGCTCCGACCCCAAGCAGGCGGGCGCGGGCGGCGCGCTCGGCGACATCGGCACCCATGCCTACAATCTGGCGCGGTTCGTCTCGGGTCTGGAACTCGATTCCCTGTCGGCCGATCTCGACGCTTTCGTGCCGGGGCGGCTGCTCGACGACAATGTCAATGTCATGCTGCGCTTCAAGCCGGTAGGCAAGGTGCATCCGGCCAAGGGCATGATCTGGGCAAGCCAGGTGGCGCCTGGCCACGAGAACGGGCTGAAGCTGCGCATCTATGGCTCGAAAGGCGGGCTGGAATGGGTGCAGGCCGATCCGAACTATCTCTGGTACACGCCCTTCGGCCAGCCCAAGCAGCTGCTCACCCGCAACGGCGCCGGCGCGCTGCCAGTTGCGGGACGCGTCAGCCGCGTTCCGTCTGGCCATCCGGAAGGCTATCTCGAAGGCTTCGCCAACATCTACCAGGAGGCGGCGCGGGCGATCCGCGCGGCACGCAAGAAGGGCGGCAAGCCGGGCAAGGACGTGGTGTTCCCGACCATCCAGGACGGCGTCGAAGGTATGGCGTTCATCGAGGCCTGCGTTAAGTCATCGAAGAAGAACGGGGCGTGGACGAAACTTTAGGGAGCGCCGGCGCCAAGTCTCTTCTCCCTTCGGGGAGAAGGTGGCCGCGAAGCGGCCGAATGAGGGCGCATGGTGCGAGGTGCGAAAGAAACCAGCGCGCGCCGTCAAACGGGGAGGGGCTGTCGATGAAAATCGGCATGTGCATGTTTTTGTGGACGACTTCCGTGTCTAAGAAACACGAGCCGTTGCTGCGCGACATCAAGGCGACCGGCTTCGACGGCGTCGAGATACCGATCTTCTCAGGCACGCCAGAGGACTACAAGAAGCTTGGCGATCTGCTCGACCGCATCGGGTTGGAGCGCACGGCTGTTACGGCGATGGGCGACCCGGCGATGAATCTGATTTCGCCGGATGCCGCGACCCGCAAGGCCGGCATCGGCTACATGAAATGGGCGATCGATTGCGCCCAGGCGCTCGGCGCGAGTACGCTGAGCGGGCCGCTGCATTCGACGCTCGGCGCCTTCTCCGGCAGCGGGCCGACCGCTGCCGAGAAGAAGCGCTCGATCGCCTCGCAGCGCGCCATTGGCGATCATGCCGGCAAGCGGAACGTTACCATCGGGTTGGAGGCGCTCAACCGTTTCGAGTGCTATCTGCTGAACACGATGGCCGATCTGTCCGAGCACGTCGATGCCATCGACCGGCCGCACATCAAGGCGATGTACGACACCTTCCACGCCAATATCGAGGAAGCCGACCCGATCGGCGCCTACATGAAGCACCGGCGGAATGTCGTGCACATCCACATTTCGGAGAACGATCGCGGCGTGCCGGGGCGCGGGAACATTCCGTGGAAAGAGACTTTCGCGGCCATCCGCAAGAGCGGCTATGACGACTGGCTGACGATCGAGGCGTTTGGCAGATCGCTGAAGGATCTGGCGGCGGCGACCAAGGTGTGGCGGGATTTTTCCGAGACGCCGGAGGCAGTTTATCGCGAGGGATACAGGCATATCAGGGATGGGTGGAAGCGGGCGGCTTAGCCGCTCACTTCCTCATCCACGGGCGGAGCGGGAGCGCAGCGGACGCGGAGACCCGAGGACCCATGCCGCGACTGTCGCGCGCCGCAGCGGTGCAGGTAGGAGATGCGAATGGACGCCTCTTTTTGGGTAGTGTGCTGAGAGTTCTGCAAATTCGCTGAGAGGGGGCGGTCATGGCAGGCTGGTGATTGTTCACGTCACCTGATTCCCGCGAAGGAACGC
>NZ_JAMYOJ010000026.1:0-72144 GCF_040319795.1 Mesorhizobium sp. M0862 | reverse complement strand
TCGTGCAGCCCCTCCGGGTTCGAAAGCAGAATGTCTTTGACGGCAGCGCTGGTCGATTTACCTTCTGTCTTGGTCATGGTGGCGTTCCTTCCAGGGAATCGGTGACGTTGAACATCACCAGCCTGCCATGACCGCCCTCTCTCAGCGAATTTGCAGAACTCTCAGCACACTACCCGCCGCGACCCCCTCTGTCGCCTTTGGCGACATCTCCCCCTCAAGGGGGGAGATCACCGCTGCGCCAGCCTCGCGCTCTCCACCGCAATGCCGAGCAGCGCCTGCCGTGCCAGCGCTTCCGACAAATCCGGCCTGCGCCTGGTCTGCAGCACGGCCGATTGCAGCCGGTTCAGCGCGCGGCTGAGCGCCTCGACGTTCCAGCGCTCCAGCGCCTTCTCCACCAGCTTGCGCCGCGAGAAAAACACCGGCGGACGGGCGCCGGCCATGGCCGAGGCGGCGTTGCGGCCGGCGGTGTCCATCTGGCCGCGCATGACCTGAAGCTGCTGCAGCTGCCGCATCGCCGAGGACAGCACCAGGAAAGGATGGCCGCCGGACAGGCAGTGGCGGGTGAAGGCGGTGTCGAAGTCACCGATCTTGCCTTCCAGCACAGCATCGACCGCGTCGTCGAAGGAGGCGCCGGAAACGTCGCCGGACATCGCCCTGACGTCATCGAGGCCAATGTCCTTCTGGCCGTGGGCGTAAAGCACCAGCTTTTCGATTTCACCGCGCGAGGCCAGCCGGTCGCCGCCGAGATTGCGGCGCAGCGCCTGGCGCGCATCGAGCGCCATCGACATGCCGGCCTTGCGCAGCTCGTCGTCGATAACGCTGTCGATGTCGCGGGCTTCATCGGCATAGCAAGGCAGCGCCATGGCGTTGTCGGCCGCCTCGACCACGGCGCGCAGCCCGACGCCCTTTTTGAGATCGCCGGCCTCGATGAGAATGATGGCGTCGCGCGCAGGCTCCGCCGTCAGCGCCTTGACGTCGTCGGCCAGCGCCTTCTGACCGCTGGCATTTCGCACCCACAGAAGCCGCCGGTCGGAGAACATCGGCACGGTGCGGGCTTCATCGAGCAGCCGGCCCTGGTCGCGATCGACCTCCGCGCCGTCGAGCCGTACGACGGAAAACGGATCGTCGAGCGGCAGGCCGGTTTTCGCGGCAAAGGTTTTGGCCCGCTCGGCGACCAAGCCGCGGTCGGGTCCGTAAAGCAGGACGATCGATATGCGCGCGTCCGGCTTCGCCAGCCACGAATCGACTTCGTATCCTTTTTTCTGCGCCATTAGCGGTGGTTAGCATGGGGAGAGGGCGGAGTGAACGTTCTCCAGAGAGTTCGAGACCCTATTGCCCTTCCTCTCCCTCCGGAGGGGGGAGAGGTGGCTCGGCGAAGCCGAGACGGAGTGGGGGAACCACCTGGCAATCGCCGCGAACGGACAAAGGAAGGGCACTATCTCAAGCGTTGCCTAGCGCCCAAGGGTCGACCCCCACTCCGTCGAGCTTCGCTCGACACCTCTCCCCCGATCGACGGGGGAGAGGAAAGCGCCAGTTCGCCGACCTTGATGCGTTCATCTCTCCCGGAGGCCGTGAAGTGACTATCTGCTGGAAATCCTGCAAAACTTTGCGCCTAATTGCGCGCCGCTCCCCAACATCGACAAGAAATTTCGCCGACATATCTGCATCTTGCGGTCGCCTGCCGGCCGTGACGCCGGATGGGTTGCGGCGCCCCATGAATTGGCGCTGTGCCGGGCGCGCGGATGTGCAAATATCACCGCAGCAAATGGGAGGACCATGGTCATGACCGATGCTGGGATGTTGCGGTTTCATGTGCCGGAGCCGGAAGTGCGGCCGGGCGGAACGCCCGACTTCTCCAACGTGCCTATCCCCAAGGCGGGCTCGGTGCCGCGACCGGACATCGATGTCGATCCGCGCACCATCCGCGACATGGCGTTTTCGATCATCCGCGTGCTCAACCGCACCGGTGAGGCGGTCGGGCCGTGGGCCGGGCTGCTCACCGACGAGGAGCTGCTCGAGGGGTTGCGCCACATGATGACGCTGCGCAGCTTCGATGCGCGCATGCAGATGGCGCAGCGCCAGGGCAAGACCTCGTTCTACATGCAGCATCTGGGCGAAGAGGCGGTGAGCTGCGCTTTCCGCAAGGCGCTGGCGCCAGGCGACATGAATTTCCCGACCTATCGGCAAGCCGGCCTGCTCATCGCCGACGGCTATCCGATGGTCACGATGATGAACCAGATCTATTCCAACGAGGCCGATCCGCTCAAAGGGCGGCAGCTGCCGATCATGTATTCGTCGAAGGAGCATGGCTTCTTCTCGATCTCCGGCAATCTGGCGACGCAATACATCCAGGCGGTCGGCTGGGCGATGGCTTCCGCTATCAGCAACGATTCGAAAATCGCGGCGGCGTGGATCGGCGACGGCTCGACGGCCGAATCCGATTTCCATTCCGCACTGGTGTTCGCCTCGACGTACAAGGCGCCGGTCATCCTCAACGTCGTCAACAACCAGTGGGCGATCTCGACGTTTCAAGGCATTGCGCGTGGCGGCTCCGGCACCTTTGCCGCGCGCGGCCTCGGCTTCGGCATTCCGGCGCTGCGCGTCGACGGCAATGATTATCTCGCCGTGCATGCCGTGGCCAAATGGGCGGCGGAGCGGGCGCGGCAGAATCTCGGGCCGACGCTGATCGAATATGTCACCTACCGTGCGGGCGCGCATTCGAGCTCGGACGATCCGTCGGCCTATCGGCCGAAGACGGAATCCGACGCCTGGCCGCTCGGCGATCCGGTGATGCGGCTGAAGAACCATCTGATCCAACGCGGCGTCTGGTCGGACGAGCGTCACGCCCAGGCCGAAGCGGAAATCCTCGAGACGGTGATCGCGGCGCAGAAGGAAGCTGAAGGCCACGGCACGCTGCATGCCGGCGGCAAGCCGTCGACGCGCGAGATGTTCGAGGGCGTGTTTGCCGAGATGCCGCCGCATCTCAGGCGCCAGCGCCAGCAGGCGGGAGTCTGACCATGCCGAGACGGACCATGATCGAGGCGATCCGCGACGCCATGGACGTGTCGATGGCGCGCGACGAACGCGTCATCGTCTATGGCGAGGATGTCGGCTTCTTCGGGGGTGTCTTCCGCTGCACGGCAGGCCTGCAAGCGAAGTACGGCAAGAGCCGCTGCTTCGATGCGCCGATCAACGAATCCGGCATTGTCGGCTCCGCCATCGGCATGGCCGCCTATGGGCTGAAGCCATGCGTGGAAATTCAGTTTGCCGACTACATGTACCCGGCTTACGACCAGCTGACGCAGGAAGCAGCACGCCTGCGCTACCGCTCGAACGGCGATTTCACCTGCCCGATCGTTGTCCGCATGCCGACCGGCGGCGGCATTTTTGGCGGCCAGACGCACAGCCAGAGCCCGGAAGCGCTGTTCACCCATGTGTCGGGGCTGAAGACGGTGGTGCCGTCCAATCCTCATGATGCCAAGGGGCTGCTGATCGCGGCGATCGAGGATCCCGATCCGGTGATTTTTCTGGAGCCGAAGCGGCTCTATAACGGACCGTTCGATGGCCATCACGACCGACCGGTGACGCCATGGTCGAAGCATGAACTGGGCGAGGTCGCCGACGGCCATTACACGGTGCCGCTCGGCAAGGCGGCGATCCGCCGGGCGGGCTCGGCCGTCACCGTGCTCGCCTACGGCACCATGGTCTATGTCGCGCAGGCGGCCGTGGAAGAAACCGGCATCGATGCCGAGATCATCGATTTGCGGACCCTGCTGCCGCTCGATCTCGACGCGATAGTCGCTTCGGTGAAGAAGACCGGACGCTGCGTCGTCGTGCACGAGGCGACACTGACCTCCGGCTTCGGCGCCGAGCTGTCGGCGCTGGTGCAGGAAAATTGTTTCTACCATCTGGAAGCGCCGGTGGCCCGCGTCACCGGTTGGGACACGCCCTACCCGCATGCGCAGGAATGGGATTATTTCCCGGGGCCGGCCCGTGTCGGCCGCGCGCTTCTCGAAACCATGGGAGCCTAGGGATGGGCGAACACATCATCAAGCTGCCCGATGTCGGCGAAGGCGTTGCCGAGGCGGAGCTGGTGGAATGGCACGTCAAGGTCGGCGACCTCGTGCGCGAGGACGCTTTGCTCGCCGCCGTGATGACCGACAAGGCGACGGTGGAAATACCTTCGCCGGTCGATGGCGAGATCCTGTGGCTGGGCGCCGAGATCGGCGACACGGTGGCGATCGGCTCGCCCATCGTGCGGCTGAAAGTGGCGGGGGAGGGCAATGTCGCCGAAGGCTCGAAATCGTCAGAGGTCACGGCGGCACCGACCCCCCCCCCTGCCGGGGCGAGCCACGGGTCTCGCCCGTCCTCCGGACCCCCACAAGAGGGAGGCGTTTCGGCCACGAAATCCGACGCCAAGTCGCCACCACCTGCACCAGCAGCCAAAAGCGCACGGGCAGCTGAGACTGAATCCCCCTCCCCCTTGTGGGGAGGGGCTAAGGGTGGGGGTGCTGCGCCGACATCTAAAGGTGCGGCACCCTCCGGCGCGCCGCGCCCGGAGGGCGAAAAGCCCCTGGCGTCGCCCGCCATCCGGCTCAGGGCGAAGGAGGCGGGGATCGATCTGCGCCAGGTGTCGGGTACCGGCCCTGCCGGCCGCATCAGCCACGAAGATATCGAGGCATTCCTAGCACGCGGACCGCAGGTAGCGAAGGCGTCGGGTCTGGCGCGCAATGACAGCGTCGAGGATATCAAGGTCATCGGAATGCGGCGCAAGATCGCCGAAAAAATGTCGCTGGCGAAGTCACGCATCCCGCACATCACCTATGTCGAGGAGATCGACGTCACAGCACTTGAGGAGTTGCGCGCGGCGCTCAACAAGGAAAAGCGCAAGGGTGTGGAGAGTCCGAAGCTGACGCTGCTGCCGTTCCTGATGCGGGCGATGGTCAAGGCGATTGCCGACCAGCCCAACATCAACGCGCTGTTCGACGACGAGGCCGGCATCATCCATCAGTATGGCGGCGTCCATATAGGCGTTGCCGCGCAGACGCCGTCGGGCTTGGTGGTGCCGGTGGTCAAGCACGCCGAGGCGCGCGACCTCTGGGATTGCGCGGCCGAGCTCAACCGCCTGGCCGAAGCGGCGAAGTCGGGCACGGCCAGCCGCGACGAGCTGTCGGGATCGACCATCACCATCACCTCGCTCGGCGCCATGGGCGGCGTGGCGACGACGCCGGTCATCAATCATCCTGAAGTGGCGATCGTCGGCGTCAACAAGATGATGGTGCGGCCGGTCTGGGACGGCACCCAGTTCATCCCGCGCAAGATGATGAACCTGTCGTCGAGCTTCGATCACCGGGTGGTCGACGGCTGGGATGCGGCGGTGTTTGTGCAGCGGATCAAGGCGCTGATTGAGGCGCCAGCGCTGATATTTGTGGATTGAGGGGCGGAACGACCGAGATGACGGCGGGACAGCGCCCCCTCTGCCTTACCAGGCATCTCCCCCACAAGGGGGGAGATTGGACGTCACGCAGGGTTTCGCCAATCTCCATCGTTGCAGGAATGAGCGAAGCGAAGAAGCTGCTGATCTCCCCCCTCGTGGGGGAGATGTCCGGCAGGACAGAGGGGGGCGCGAAGGATCGCGACGGAACATTCCCTCGCATCAAAGGGTCACGCCATGAAAGAAATCTCTTGCAAGCTGCTGGTCATCGGCGCCGGGCCCGGCGGCTACGTCTGCGCTATCCGTGCCGGCCAGCTCGGCATCGATACGGTGATCGTTGAAGCCGGCAAACCGGGCGGCACCTGTCTCAATGTCGGCTGCATCCCGTCCAAGGCGATGATCCATGCGGCGGAAGAGTTCGAGAAGGTCGCGCATATGGCCGGCGGCAGCAGTCCGCTCGGCATCTCGGTAGCAGCGCCCGTGCTCGATCTCGGCAAGACGGTTGCGTGGAAGGACGGCATTGTTAGCCGGCTGACCGGGGGCGTTGCCGGGCTACTGAAGAAGGCCAAGGTCAAGACCGTCTATGGCTGGGCGACGTTCCGCGACGGCAAGACCGTCGCGGTCGAGACCGAGACCGGCACCCAGATCATCCGCGCCGAAACGGTTGTGATCGCCACCGGCTCGGCGACGGTGGAACTGCCGTTCCTGCCGTTCGGCGGCCCGGTGATTTCATCCACAGAAGCGCTGGCTCTCGGCGAGGTGCCGAAAAAGCTCGCCGTGGTCGGCGGCGGCTATATCGGGCTCGAGCTCGGCATGGCCTTTGCCAAGATGGGCGCCGCGGTGACCGTGGTCGAAGCCTTGCCGCGCGTGCTGGCGCAGTATGATGCGGAGCTGACCCGGCCGGTGGTGAAACGGCTCACCCAGCTCGGCGTCGAGGTGATGCTCGGCGCGAAGGCCAAGGGGGTCAACGGCGACGCGCTGCTGGTCGAGACCGCGGACAGAAAGAGCGCCAGAATTGCCGCCGATAAGATCCTGGTCACGGTCGGCCGCAAGCCGGTGACGGAGGGCTGGGGCCTCGATCAGATCGATCTCGACATGGCCGGCAAGTTCATCAAGATCGACGACCAGTGCCGCACCTCGATGCGCGGCATCTATGCCATTGGCGACGTCACCGGCGAGCCGATGCTGGCGCACCGGGCAATGGCGCAAGGCGAAATGGTGGCCGAGATGGTCGCCGGCCACAAGCGCAGCTGGGACAAGCGCTCGATCCCGGCCGTCTGCTTCACCGATCCGGAACTGGTTACCGCCGGGCTGACGCCGGAAGAGGCGAAGGCGCTGGGCGAAATCAAGATCGGTCAGTTTCCGTTTGCCGCCAACGGTCGCGCGATGACCAAGCTCGGCGAGGACGGGTTCGTCCGGGTGGTCGCCCGCGCGGACAACCATCTGGTGCTGGGCATCCAGGCGGTCGGGCAAGGCGTGTCGGAACTGGCGGCGGCATTCGGACTGGCGCTGGAAATGGGCGCGCGGCTGGAGGATATCGCCGGCACCATCCATGCCCATCCGACGCAGGGTGAGGGTTTCCAGGAAGCCGCGCTGAAGGCCCTGGGCCACGCGCTGCATGTTTGAAGTGCGCTTACACTGCCCTCGTGGGGAGGGTCGATCCGCGAAGCGGAGCGGGATGGGGGTCCTCGTAGGGCGCACCCCCACCCCGTCTCGCCATCTCCGCTTCGCTCCGACCGCGAGCCGACCCTCGCCACAAGGGGGAGGGTGGCCGCTCAGCCGTCGGTTGTCGCAGATCAGCGGAATGTACTAAGTGTCGGTCCATGGACACCGGCCTGAAGAAATACATCGCCATACGCTACAACATCGCCGCTGGCTTCAAGCCAAGCCAGTGGGACGGAAAGGGCCGCGCCAATCTCGACCCGGTCTGGCTGGTCGAGCGCCTGGCGTTGTTCGACACCTATTGCGCGTCGTCGCTCGAAGGCCAGTCGCTGAAGGATTTTACCGTCCTTGTGGCGTTCGATGCCGATACGCACGAGAACTATATTCGCACCGTGTGCAGCTGCGTGGCCGGTGTCGACGTCAGGCCGATCCTTGTCGAGGCCGGCGAGGATTACAATGATCGCTTCAATGCCTTCGTCCAGGCCGATACCGATGCCGACTATGTTTCGCTCACGCGGCTCGACAGCGACGACGCGCTGGCGCCGACCTTCATGGAGCGCGTCGAGCACTACGCGCGCCGGGAGATCGAAAAGCGTGTGGTGGACCTGCAGCCGCTCTACATTGCCTTTCCGGACGGCCAGAATTTCGACACGGCAAGCGGACGCTACACGCACCACGACTATGTCACGTCGGCGTTCGGCACGCTGGTCGAAAGGAGATCGCCGGAGATGAGCGGCGTCTACAGCGAGCACCACGCAAAAATGGCGACGCGCTTCAACACCGTCGTGGCGGCATCGAAGGGCGCGCAATGGTGCATCGTCATCCATGACAACAACGCCGCCAACGTGTTGAGGGGGAAGCCGGTCTCGGGGCCCTCCTTTACGGTGGGCCGACCGGGTGTCGAACCCGAGGTGCCAGCGCGAAGGCAAAGCGCGCCACGACAGGCAACCCAGCCCCGCATGGCGCCGCGGACCGCGGGCAACTTCATCCGGTTTCTGCTCGGACGACCGATGGCTCTGCGGAAGTAGCGGGCGCTTTACCCTCCCCCTTGTGGGGAGGGTCGATCGCGGAGCGGAGCAGGGTGGGGGTCCTCGCCAACCGTCGGCGCTCACCCCCCACCCCGTCTCGCCATCTCCGCTTCGCTCCGATTGCGCGCCGACCCTCCCCACAAGGGGGAGGGTGAAGTAGCTCAGCTCGCCAGCCGGCTCACCATCTCGTGCTGCGCATAAGCGCGCCCAAAACGATTGGCGAGAAACGCATCCAGCGCGATGTCTTCCTGCTTGACGAAACCGGTCGCCGGCAAGGTGCCGTCGGCCAGCATGTCGAGCACGGCGCAGATGCCGGAGGCGGTGGTGATCTGGATTGCGCTGCGCACCTGGCTGCCAATGCGCTGCGAATAGATCTTGTTGGCGTAGGTTTCCTGCAGCAGGCGGCCATTGCGGCGGCCCGAGACGGTGACGAAGACGATGACCACGTCCTGCAGCGTTGCCGGCAGGGCGCTCTCGAAAATGTCCTTCAGTACGTCGCGGCGGTGGCGCAGGCCGAGATCGTTGAGCAGCGCCTTCATGATCGCCGCGTGGCCGGGATAGCGGATGGTGCGGTAGTTCAGCGTGCGCACCTTGCCCTTCAGCGTCTCGGCCAGCGTGCCGAGACCGCCGGAGGTGTTGAAGGCCTCATAGGTGACGCCGTCGAGCGAGAACTCTTCGCGCTCCTCCAGCGGCGGCACCTCGATCAGCTCGCCCTCGACGATCGCCTCGCAGGGTTCGCAATATTCGTTGATGACGCCGTCGGTGCTCCAGGTCAGATTGTAGTTCAGCGCATTGGACGGGTATTGCGGCAGCGCGCCGACGCGCATGCGAACGCTTTCCAGCGTGTCGAAGCGGCTGGCGAGATCATTGGCGACGATCGAGATGAAGCCCGGCGCCAGGCCGCATTGCGGAATGAAGGCGCTGTTGCCCGACTTGGCCAGCTCCTTGACGCGGCGGGTCGAGACGACATCCTCGGTCAAATCGAGATAGTGCACGCCGGTGGCGGCGGCCGCTTCGGCGATGCGCGTGGTCAAATGGAAGGGGGCGGCGCTCAGCACGGCGAAGGCGCCGGCAAGGGCGGCCTCGAGTGCGCCCGGCGCTGCGATATCGAGCTCCAGCCCCTCGACGCCGGCGGGAAGTTCGGCCGCGGCAAACTGCGCCGCCGCGCGGTCGACAACGGTGACGTGGTAGTCGCCGCTGTCGGCGAGCATGCCTGCAATGGTGGAGCCGATCTTGCCGGCGCCGACGACGATGATTTTCTTCATGACCTTGCCCCTCGTGAAAACTCTTTGGCCCAGACCGCCGCGCGGTGGACGCGATGCCTTCAAGAATCGCAGCTTGCCTGTCGAAAGGAAGCGTGGGATCGTTCGAAATGAACCCTGCAATTGAACGATACGCCGACGAGGTTCGTCGAAATGCTCAGTGACGCCGAACAAAAACTGCTTTCCGTGCTGCGCGCCAATGCCCGCGCGTCGACCACTGAGCTGGCGCGCCAGCTCGGCGTTTCGCGCACGACAGTGCAGAGCCGGATCGAGCGGCTGGAACAGCGCGGCATCATCACCGGCTATGGCGTGCGGATGGCGCCGGACTACGAGCAGGGGCTTGTGCGGGCGCATGTGCTGCTCACCGTCACGCCCAAGCTCGCCGACAAGGTGGTGCGGGCGCTGCAGGCGCTGCCGCCGGTACGGACGCTGCACTCGGTGAGCGGCAATTTCGACATGATCGTCATCGTCGACGCGCCGTCGATCAGGGATCTGGATGCGTTGCTGGACGAGATCGGGGCGATGGACGGGGTCGAGCGGACGTCGTCGTCGATTATTTTGTCGACACGGATCGATCGGTAGGTGGAACGCATGAGCCGCTAATCTCCCCCGTGCGGGGGAGATGGCCGGCAGGCCAGAGGGGGTCGGTTCGACTGGGCTCGGCCTACCTGCCGCTGCAGAAGGAGGTTAGCGCTCCACGCGAGGCGACCCCCTCTGTCGCCTTCGGCGACATCTCCCCCTCAAGGGGGGAGATTAGCTGCTAAGCCCGCCGCCTTTCCGGCCCGCTATCCAGCCACGCCACATCCTCCGCCGACAGCTTGATATCCAGCGCCTTCAAACTGTCCTCCAACTCGTCCAGCGTGCGCGGGCCGATCAACGGCACCGACGGAAAAGGCTGCGCCAGCACATAGGCGAGCGCGATGTGGATCGGACTTTTGCCCAGGCGCTGCGCCAGCTCGATGGCGCGGTCGCGGCGGCCGAAATTTTTCTCGGAATACCAGACCCGCACCAGCTCCTCATTGTCCTGCTTGTCGCGGCCGGCGCGGTCGGTGAAGAAGCCGCGGCCCTGGCTCGACCAGGCGAAGTTGGGCATCTGCCTTTTCGTCAACCAGGATTTCCAGTCGTCGGTGGACGAGGTGATGCAGCCGGCCCAGATCGGTTCCAGCATCTCGGCCAGCGAGAAATTGTTGGAGAGCACGCCGGGCTTCTGCTTGCCGGTGCGCTCGGCATAGGCAATCGCCTCGTCCATGCGCGCCATCGTCCAGTTCGAGCCGCCGAACGGGCCACGGATGCGGCCGGCCTTGACCTCGGCGTCCATCGCATCGACGAATTCGCCGACCGGCACATCCGGGTTGTCGCGGTGCATGAAATAGAGGTCGACATGGTCGGTCTGCAGCCGGTCCAACGACTGGGCGAGCTGCTTGCCGATGACATCGGGATAGCAGAGCGGCGAGTGGGCGCCCTTGGCGATGATCACCGACTGCTCGCGCACGCCGCGATTCCTGAGCCATTGGCCAAGCAGCGTTTCGGTGTAGCCGGCGCCGTAGACATAGCCGGTATCGAACAGATTGCCGCCGGTCTCGAAGAAGGCGTCGAGCAGGATTGCGCCCGACGAGAAGGTGCGGAAATCCTCGAAGCCGAGCGCCACCACGGAGGCCGGCTTCGACAGGCCCGGAATCTTGCGCTTGCCAATGGCCGTGCCGCCGGTGCGCAGCGGCCGGCCCGAAATGGTGTTGGTTCGCTTAGCCGGCTTTTCGATCTCATATTCCAGCCCAACGGCGGCGCGCCATTTGTCGAGCACACGCAGCGTGCCAAGACTGTCGGCCCAGGCCATGCCTGGCCAGGCGAACTCTTGTTTCCCGGCCAGGATCGCCTCGCCGGCGGCGTCGACCTCGAAGGAATAGAGATGGCGGGTTTCGTTGAGGCTGATGGTCTCGCGCGTGTCGTCGGCGAGAATTACATCGATCCGGCCAGGGCCGCCATCGCGGTTGGCGCCGCCGGCGAACCAGAAATCCGGCACCTCGATGCGGCCCTTGGTGCCGAGGATGCGCAGGACATTGTCCTGTTTGAGCGAGATGCTGCAGGATACCTCGGCAACGATTCCACCGGGAAAATGCAGCAGCGCCGAGGCCCATTCGTCGACGCCGGACTTGCCGAGATGGGCGGTGCCGACAACCTTGTCCGGCTCGGCGAAGGGTTTGCCTGTGGCAGCGCCCGCGATCAGCCGCACCATGGAGACGGGATAGCCGCCGACGTCGAGAATGCCGCCACCGGCGAGATCGTTGGCGTAGAGCCGGTGCTCGGGCATGAAGCCCGGCATGGCGAAGCCGAAGCTCGACTTCATCAGCCTGACATCGCCGATGACGCCCGACTTGATGAGTTCCACCAGCTTCGCCGTCTGCGGGTGAAGCCGGTACATGAACGCTTCGCCGAGGAAGGTGCCAGCCTTGCGCGCGGCATGGATCATGGCGTCGGCCTCGAAGGCGGTCAGCGCCAGCGGCTTTTCGCACAGCACATGCTTGCCGGCTTCCGCCGCCTTGATTGCCCATTCGGCATGGCCGGGATGCGGGATGGCGATATAGACGGCATCGACCTCGGGGTCGGCGAGCAGCGCGTCGTAACCGTCGAGGATGCGGGCGCCGGGAAACGTCTCGGCCAAGCCTGCCTTGCCGGGATTGCGGGCGCCGAGCGCCACGATCGTGCCGGTGCGCGAGCCTGCCACGCCGCGGGCGAACGCTTTGGCGATGTCGCCGGGCCCGAGTATCCCCCAGCGGATGGGCGCGGTTGCAGTCATGGTCATTTCTCCTTGCAAGGCTGGAAGGGCTCAGCGCAGCCGCTGGCCGTTTTCATCGAACAGATAGGATTTGCGGATGGACACGGTGATCTCCTGGGTGTCGGGGACCTTTGCCGCGTCGCGCTGGATCACCAGGTCTTCGCCATGGGCGGTCCTGGCATAGATGAAGCTGGTGCCGCCGAGATGCTCGACCACGTCGATGCCGACGGTGAGGTCGGCGTCGCCTTCGCCGCCATTGCCGAAATGTTCGGGCCGCACGCCGACAATGACCTTGGCTCCTGTTTGCGGCACGGCCCCGGTCAACGGTTGCATGATGCGGGTCTTTTCCTCGCCCACCAGCTCGACGGTGACGCTGCTCGTGTTGCGCCCGACGACGCGGCCCTTGATGAAATTCATCTTCGGCGAGCCGACAAAGCCGGCGACGAACTGGTTGTCGGGATTGTCGTAGAGATCGAGCGGCCGGCCGATCTGCTCGACATGGCCGCCGCGCAGCACCACGATCCGGTCGGCGAGCGTCATCGCTTCGGTCTGGTCGTGGGTGACATAGATCATCGTCGTGCCGAGCTCCTTGTGCAGGCGCGAGATCTCGACCCGCATCTGGACGCGCAGCTCGGCGTCGAGATTGCTCAACGGCTCGTCGAACAGGAAGACTTGCGGTTCGCGCACGATGGCGCGGCCAATGGCGACGCGCTGGCGCTGGCCGCCGGACAATTGCCTCGGCCGCCGCGCCATCAACTCTGTGATGCGCAGGATTTCGGAGGCCCGCTTCACCCGCCGCTCGGTGTCCTCCTTGGGGTTGCCGGTCATCCTGAGGCCAAAGCTCAGATTCTGCTCCACGCTCATGTGCGGGTAGAGCGCGTAGGACTGGAACACCATGGCGATGCCGCGCTCGGCCGGCTCGACATCATTCATCACCTTGCCGCCAATGGCGATCTCGCCGCCGCTGATATCCTCCAGCCCGGCGATCATCCTGAGCAGCGTCGATTTTCCACAACCCGACGGGCCGACAAAGACGACGAACTCGCCATCGGCGATATCGATGTTGGCGCCATGGATGATCTCATAGACGCCGAAGCGTTTTACGACATTGGTGAGGGTGACTGCCGCCATATCGCTCTAGTCCTACTTGACGGCGCCGGCGGCGATGCCGGCGATGAAATGGCGCTGCAGCAGCACGAAGACGACCAGCATCGGTACGGTCAGCATGACGGCGCCGGCCATGATGCCGCCCCATGAGACCTTGGTCAGGCCGATCAGCGTGCCGAGCGCCACAGGGGCCGTCATCGCGCCGGGCTGGCTGTTGATCAAAAGCGGCCAGAGATAATTGTTCCACGAGGCGAGGAACAGGATGATGGCGAGTGCGGCCAGCATCGGCCGCGCCAGCGGCAAAGCGACGAACAGGAAGATACGCCATTCCTTGACGCCCTCGACACGTGCCGCGTCGAAAAGGTCGGCCGGCATCATCGAGAAAGCCTGGCGCATGAACAGCACGCCCAGCGAATTGAACAAGGGTGGCACGATCAGCGCAATCCAGGTGTTGGCGAGCTGGAAGTCGCGCGCCACCATGATGAATTGCGGGATCAGCACCACCGCATAGGGCAGCGTGATGGTGCCGAGGATGATCGCCACCACCGCGCCCTTGCCGAAGAACTGATAGCGGGCGAGCGCCCAGCCGGCCATCGAGGTCAGCAGCACCGAGAAGAAGGTGTAGGTCACCGCCACCGCCACCGAAATGCCGATAGCGCCGACGAAATTGGTGTCACGCTGCAGATTGTTGAAATTGTCGACGAAATTGCCGTGCGGCAGAAGCTCGATGCCGGGGCTGAAAATGCCGTTGTCGGGCATGGTCGAAAACACCACCATCATCCACAGCGGAAACAGCCAGATCACCGCCAGCGGCGTCAGGACCAGATGTAGCAGGACGCTGCGGCCGAGCCGGCGTTGCGAGAGCGAACTCATTTCGGCGCCCCTCTCATTTCGGCTCTCTTGTCAGCCACAGCTGCACCAGCGTGATGGCGATGGCCAGCCCCGCCATGGTGTAGGCGACGGCCGAGGCATAGCCGAAATTGAGCGAACGAAAACCCTGGCGGTAGAGCAGCAGGCCAAGCGTCTCGGTGCCGCCGCCGGGACCGCCGCGCTCCGTGATCAGGAACGGTTCGGTGAAAAGCTGCATGGTGCCGATGATCGACAGCACGGCGCAAAACACGATGACCGGCTTGAGCAGCGGCAGCGTTATGTAGAAGAACTGCTTGAGCTTGCTGACGCGGTCGAGCGTCGCTGCTTCATAGACGTCCTCGGGGATCGACTGCAGGCCGGCGAGCAGGATGATGGCGTTGTAGCCGGCCCAGCGCCAGGTTACCGCGATCATGATCAGCGCCATGGCCGGTGTGACGTTGGAGAACCAGTCGATCTTGGCCAGGCCGACGCCGGCGAGGAGCTTGTTGATGATGCCGAAATCCAGGTTGAACATCAGCCGGAACACGGCGGAATAGGCGACCTCGCCGACCACCACCGGAGCGAAGAAGGCAAAGCGGTAGAGGCCACGTGCTTTCAGCAGCGGCGAGTTCAGCAGTACCGCCATGATGATCGCCAGCGAGATCATCACCGGCACCTGGATCACGAGGATGAGCAGCGTGTTCTTCAGCGCGTTGAAGAAAGCGGGGTCGCCGATCAGGCGGCCCCAGTTGAACGTCGGCGCAAAGCGCCAGGGCACCGTGCGCGTCGCCTGGAAGGAAATCATGAACGAGGAGATGATCGGCCACACCCAGAAGATGGCGAAGATCAGGAGGTAGGGCGTGAGGAAGCGATAGGCCGTGGCGTTCTGGTAGCGCATGGTTCCTCCTCCTTCCTTTTGTTTCTTCCTTCTCCCCTTGTGGGAGAAGGTGTCGCCGAAGGCGACGGATGAGGGGTGTTCCAGGAAACGCCAACGTTTCACTCCGCTGGAACACCCCTCATCCGTCTCGGCGCTAACGCGCCGATCCACCTTCTCCCACAAGGGGAGAAGGGGAAGTGGCGCCTACTTGACCGGCAGTCCAGTCGCCGCCGCGATCTGGCTGGCGGCGTCGTCGAGGGCGGCCTTGGCATCGGGATAGCCGCCGCCGAGATATTTGGTCTGCACGGCGCGCATGATGATTTCGGCGTCGCTCTGGAACGGCGTGCCGCGGCTCGGCACCACCTTGGGCAGCGTGGCGAGAATGTCCTTCCACACTGCCTGGCCGCCCCAATAGGGCAGGCCCTGCGAGACGTAGGGGTCGTCGAGGGCCGAGATCAGTGACGGCACCAGGCCGAAATCCCTGAGCATGGTAATCTGGCCTTCATTGGTCTCGAGCGTGTATTTCAGATAGGCGTAGGCGGCCTCCTTGTTCTTCGAGGATGAGGTGATGGCGAGCGACGAGCCGCCGAGATTGGCCGCGCGGGGGCCGTCGGCGGTCAGGCTCGGCATTAGGTAGACACCCCATTTGCCGTTTTCGCCGGCGGATTCGGTGCGGATGGTGCCCTCATACCAGCCGCCATAGACCTGGGTGGCGACGGTGCCGGCGGTGTTGTTGGTGATCTTGGTGCCCCAGTCGGCCGACGAGATGATGCCGGCGTCCTTCATGTCCTTGATCTTGGCCAGCGTGTCGACGCATTTCGGCTGGTTGACGGTGATCGACTGCCCATCGGCGGCGAAATAGCCGCAGCCCTGTTCGTTGGAAATCATGCGGAAGAATTCGGTGTCGCCGTTGAAATCGGCATTGGTCATGGTGACGCCGGGATTGGCGGCCTGGACCTTCTTGCCGGCGGCGATGAAATCGTCCCAGGTCTTGATCGAGGCCGGATCGACGCCAGCCTTCTCGTAGAAGTCGCGGCGGTAGAAGGCGGCGACTGGGCCGGAATCCCACGGCATGGCATAGGCCTTGTCGCCGACCTCCAGTTCGGTGCGCTTGAAATCCGGGAATTTCTTCTGGTCGTCGGCGGTGTAGCCCAGCGTGTGCAAATCGACGAAGCAATCGGGGAACTGGCTCCAGTAGTTCTCGGCCTCGCCGTTTTCGATCGAGACGATATCGGGCAGGCCGACGCCGCCGGCCGCACAGCCGGCGATCGACTTGTCATAGGTCGGCTGGTTGCCGAGATCCTGAACGGTGACCTTGACGTCGGGATACTGCTTGTTGAAGCCGGCCACCGTCGCCTTCAGCGACGAAGCGGCGATATTCCAGCTCCAGATCGTGATTTCGCCGGACTGCGCCAAAGCTGGGGCTGAGCCCAGGCCAAGCGCCAGCGCGGCACAGATCAGTGTCGTGCGCATTGAAATCCTCCCATTTCATTTGCTCTCTCTTCGAGAGCATGGCTAGACTAGGCGGCGCGGAAGGCTTGTCCCTGACAACGGGAATAAAAGATGGGCGGAAAGTAAGATGCCGGAACGGCCGTTTTACCAGCCTGGCGCCAGCAGCGTCGAAGGCCTGCCGATGGCTTTGCAGATGTTTCACAACCATCCGCTGGTGATGCTGAAGCCGCACTGGCATGCCCAGGTCGAGGTCAATTTCATCGTCCGCGGCAGCGTGCATTACCGCATGAACGAGCACGAGATCTCGCTGTCGGCCGGCGACATGTGCCTGTTCTGGGGCGGGCTGCCGCACCAGATGGACGATCTCTCCGACGACGCCATCTATGCCGGCGCGCATCTGCCGCTGGTGCATTTCTTCCGCCTGCATCTGCCGACGGATGTCCGCCACCGGCTGATGACCGGCGCCACGCTGGTGACATCGGCGACCGACCAGGCCGACCATCACAATTTCGAACGCTGGAACCGCTATTTCCGCTCGGGCGATCCGGCGATAACCGAGCACGCCGTGAACGAGCTGCTGCTGCGGTTGGAGCGGGTGCGCTTCGAGCCCTACCGGCTGGTGCCGGAAACCGCCATCGGCCAGGAACCCGGCGGCCCGTTCGACCAGCAATCGCTGCGCAATGTCGGGCGCATGTGCGACTTCATCGCCGAGAATTTCCTCTACGACATAGACTGCGTCGACATTGCCGCTGCCGCCGACATCCACCCCAAATACGCCATGAGCATTTTCAAGAAATCGACCGGCATGACGCTCAACGAATATATGAATCTGCTGCGGCTGAGCTACGCGCAGGCGCTGCTGATGCATGAAGACGCCAATGTGCTGCGCGTCGCCATGGATTCAGGCTTTGGCTCGCTCAGCGCCTTCAACAAATCCTTCCGCAAGCTGGCAGGGATGTCGCCCTCGGATTTTCGCCGGGGTGCGGTGGGCCGATAGGTTCAACGGTCATCTTGATCAACCCGCAGCCGTTCCGGGTGGAAACACGTGCAAGGCTAATCGCGACCGCCTTTGTCGGATGCGATCATCAACTTGGAGAAAGTTGTCAGCGACTTCGCGTTTCATGAGCGCCTGGGGTCGACCTGGCTCTGGCGTTGTCATTTCAAGCCGGGACCGGTGCCCTCCGCCCGAGGAAACCCGACAATTACCGCCAGCCCAGGCCGGCGATCCTCCAGCGCAATCGTTGCACCATGCAGGTCGGCGATGGCCCGCACCAGGCTGAGGCCAAGGCCGCTGCCGGGCGTGGTGCGGCTGGAGTCCAGCCGGTACAGCCGCTGGAACACTTTTTCGCGCTCCTGCGCCGGGATGCCGAGGCCGTTGTCGGCGACCTCAGCCACGATGCGGTCGTCCTGCCGCGTCACCGATATCTGGATCGCCGTGCCATCAGGGCAATGCCGCAGCGCGTTTTCCACGAGATTGGCAAACAATTGCGTCAGCAGGTCGCGGTCGCCGTGGACCAGGCATGGGGTGCCGTGGACGATCGTGGCCGACAGCGACTTGCCGTCATCCTCGGCGACACCGGCATAGATTTCGGCGATGGCATCGATGACGCCGTTGAGGTCGAGATCGACAAAGCGCGCCTTGCGGGCGCCGGCCTCGATCTGGGCAATACGCAACAGCGCATCGAAAGTCTCGTTGATCTGCAGGCTTTCCCCACGTGCCTCCGCCAGCTCATCGGCAACGGCCTCACCCCGCGCGGTCCTGTCGGCCGCAGCTTCCAAAATCATCTGCAGCCGGTTGAGCGGCGTCTTCAGATCATGCGCGATGTCGGCGCTGACCTGGCGCATGCCGTCCACCAGCGCCGCCAGCCGCTCCAGCGCGGCGTTGACCTGGCGCGAGACGCCGTCAATGTCGTCGCCATTGCCGAGCAGTGGAATGCGGGCGTCGAGCCGGCCGTTGGAGACATCGTCCATGGTGGCGGCTATGCCGTCGAGGCGGCGCTGCACGCGCGACGCCAGCAGGGCGCCGCCGGCCACCCCAAGGCCGGAAATGATCAGGGTGGCCCAACCGAAGCTCATCAGCACGATGTTTTCCAACTCCCTTATCTCAGACAGCGAGAAGGCGACGGTCAGGCTGTTCGGCCCGACCGAACCGGACCAGGCGCGGTACATGGTGCCGGGCGTCACATCGGGCAGGGACGCTGCAAAATCCGAAAAGCCATCGGGAAGGTCGGCGGCGGTGAAATTCCCGGCCAGGCGATTGCCGGCGGGATCGGTGAGCGAGAACAGCTGTTCCTTGCTCGGGCTGAGCGCGGCGTGGCTGTCGACTGCCGAAACCAGATCCTCCCGGTCGTTTCCGGCATAGGTCACCGCCACGACCGAATAGGTCTCCTTGACCGACTGGTCGAGCTGCTCGGCAAGATCCGCGCTCATCAGCTGGTAGACGATGGCGCCTGACAGGATGAAGGCGAGCACGAACAGCAAGGCGAAGGTCAGGGCCAGCCGAAACGGCGTGCTGCGCAGCAGGCGAGAGCCTGTCTCAGTCATAGTGCGTTTCAGTCATGGCAAGCTTCAGTCATGGCAAGTTTCTGTCATGCCGCGCCTCAGTCGTGAACACTGTAGCCAGTGTTGCGCACGGTGTGGATCAACGTGGTTTCGAACGGCCTGTCGATCTTGGCGCGCAGCCGGCTGATATGGGTTTCGACGACGCTGGTCTTGGGGTCGAAGTGAAAATCCCAGACCCGTTCCAGAAGCATGGTGCGGGTGATGACGCGGCCCTCGCCGCGCATCAGCACTTCGAGCAGGCTGAATTCGCGCGGCTGCAGGTCGATCGCCTGGCCCTGCCTGGTGACGCGGCGCTGGATCAGGTCCATTTCGAGGTCTGCGATGCGCAGCGTCGTCTTCAGCTCCTGCACCGCAGGGCGACGGCCGAGCGCGTTGATGCGGGCGAGCAGTTCGGAAAAGGCGAATGGCTTGACGAGATAGTCGTCGCCGCCGGCCTCGAGCCCTTCAACCCTGTCGTCGACGCCGCCGACCGAGGTCAGAAAGATCGCCGGCGTGCGCACGCCCGCCGCCCGCACCGCCTTGATCATCGACAGGCCGTCGAGGCCGGGCAGCATGCGGTCGACGACGATCACGTCATAGGCGTCGCGTGTCGCGGCAAACAGCGCGTCATGCCCGTCGCGCAGCAGATCGCAGACATGCCCGGCTTCGCTCAGGCCCTTGACGACATAGTCTGCGGTCCTGGGGTCATCCTCAACAAGGAGAAGTCGCATCTCTGTTCCGGTCTGTTGCCGAGGCTTTGCCAGAGCGGCATGCTAGCACCGGCGGCGGTCCGTTCCTAGAATATCCGCCGGCGCCTGGTCGCTCGTGGTCGTTGCACATGTCCATAAGTGTCATCCGACCGGATCGCGCGCAGGGACAAGCATCCTGCGCAGCACGGCGTCTTTCAGAATAAAATGATGGAAGAGTGCCGCACCGGCATGAATGCAGATCAGAACGATGAATACCGGCTTTGCCCAAGTATGGACATCGCCCATCCAGCTCCAAACATAAAAGGCCAGAAGCCCGGAAACAGGAGCGGCAACGAGAAGGCCATAGAACAGCGCATGCGTTGTGCGTGAGGCGAAAGCCATCCATTTCGGCATTGTGGATTGCGGCTTGGGCGCACCGATGAAGAGGCGGACGGCCAGTCGCACGAACACCAGCAACAGGATCGCCAGGCCTACCCAGTAATGGGCGGACCCCATGGTCTGCCCGTAGGACGACAGTTGGCGTCTGTCCGCTGCCGCATCGACATAGATTGTCATGTTTTCGCCGAACAGGAGCTGGAACAGGACAAGCGCCGCTATCATCCAATGCAGGCTAATTTGGAGGCCGCTATAACCGGATTTCCTGGAGTTCATTCTTCCGTCCATGAGGTGAGCGCGATAGCTGCCCAGGGCGACCCACGGCAGGGATCCATTGACGTTTTGGCGCGTTCTCGTCGCGTCAAGCGGGCGTGCAGGTGCTTGCATCTACTCCGATTCAAGCAGGATTTTGTCGGCCTCGCCGGTGCCCTTCTTCAGACTCATATAGAGAACGAGGGCGACGATGCAGCCCAGGAAGATCATGCTGGTGAAGGTGGTGCCGAAGCCGAGGCCGCCATATTCGACCGGCTGCGACAGCAGGTCGCCGAACGAGGCGCCAAGCGGCCGCGTCAGGATGTAGGCCAGCCAGAAGGCGAGGATGGCGTCGAGGCCGAAGGCGAAATAGCCGAGGGCGATGAAGACGATGACCGCGCCGAACAAGAAGCCAGTCGTGAGATAGCCAATGTCGAACGTCTCGGCGACAAGGTCGCCGGCCGCGGTGCCGAGCGAAAAGGTGAACAGGATCGCCAGCCAGTAGAAGATCTCGCGCCTGGTGGTGACGATCGTATGGATGGAGAGCGTTCTTTCGCTGGCGTACCAGACCGCGAATGTCGCGGCGAGCAAGACCGTGAAGGCAATCGTGGTGGTTTGCAGACGGACGCCGAAATTGTCGACCAGATTGTCGGTAATCAAGGTGCCGACGACGCTGATCAGCACCACCGCCAGCCAATAGGCCCATGGCACATAACGCTTCTGCGCGAATTGCAGCGCCAGCGCGACGACAAGGATGCCGGTCATGATCAGCGAGGTGACGGTCAGTCCGAAGCCAAGATTGACGGCCAGATAGTCGGCCGCCGTCTCGCCCATGGTGACCGCCAAAAGCTTGATCAGCCAGAATTCGACGGTGACATCAGGGACCCTGTTGGGTGATGCCAGTGCGGCGGGTGCAGTGCTTGCAGACAAGAGCATGATGGGATCCTTGTCGTTTCGGCGGGGACGGGCCTATTCCCCGGTACGTGCGGCGAGGCTTGGTCTTACTTCCCCATGATCTTCATGGCCTGAGCGAAGAAGTCGTCGGCGCGCTTGTCGTCGTCGGCATTGCAGCGCTCGACGCCTTTGGCCTCGAGATCGGATACTTTTGTCTTGTCCGCGGCGCTCAGCGCCGCCAAGGCTTCCGCCGCGCGCAGGTCCTTCAGAGCGTCTTCGCAAGGCGTCGCAGCGGAAGCGGCTGAAAAGACCGGGTTGGCGATGGCAATGGCGCAGAGCAAGAAAGCGAGGGTTAGCTTTTTCATGCTGGTGTTCCTGTCTTGCGCCGATATCCAGGCGGTGTTGAAACGATGTCCGGCAGGTCGGCCGGCATAAGGACTATGGGCAGGCGACCTCGCCGCAATCTGTCCGCCCGCTTACAAATTCGTAAGAATGGCTGAAATTCCTGCCGGTTGCCTCGCCATCGCCGCACGGAAGCGCTAGTGGGTGGCGAGACACCGGCGCTATGAGCCCTGCCGGAGAGCAGGAACTATGATGAGCTACGCTCCCCCCAAGCCGGCAGCGAAGGCGTTCGACCAGCACAAGCGCCTGCTCGTCATACAAGTGGCGGCAGCCCTCGCCGTCATGCTGTTGCTGTTCACCAAGCCCTTTCTCGTCGAAGGCTCGGACGGGCACGAATACATTGAGGCGCTGGGCATCGGCTTCGTGCTGGTCTGCTTCCTTGGCCGTCTGTGGAGCATTCTCTATGTCGGCGGCAGGAAGAACGACGAGCTGGTCACCATCGGCCCGTTCTCGATGAGCCGGAACCCGCTCTACTTCTTTTCCACGGTCGGCGCGGCGGGCGTCGGGTTGATGTACGGCTCGGTGCTGGTGGCGGCGGCGCTGGCTCTGGTGAGCTACCTGGTGTTCCGGGTGACGGCGCGCAAGGAAGCCGAGTTCCTGTTTGGAAAGTTCGGCCCCGCCTACAGCGTCTATGCCGAACGCACGCCGCCTTTCTGGCCGAACCCGCTGCTGTTTCACGATCAAGCCGAACGCCGGTTCTCGACAAAGGCGTTGCGGCGGACATTCACGGACGGGCTCTATTTCCTGGCGCTGTTCCCGGCCATCGAGACGATTGAGCAGTTGCGGATCAGCGGCATGCTGCCGGTGTTTTTCACCCTCTACTGACCGGAGCGCCGTGCCGCGCGGCGCACGCTGTAGAGCAGGATGACGAGGCAGCCGGGCAGAAGCAGGACGCCGCCGGCAAGCGGCGGCAACGCCAGCAGCTTCACTGCCGCGGCAATCGCCACGATCAACAGCAGCGCCAACGTCGCAAGGCTGCCGTCGTCGATGAACATGCCGACGAGCTCCTTTAGAATGAGGCGGACGACGTTCATCGAGCAACTCCTTGTGCAGCCTTGGGGTAGCTGGCGCGCAACCAGCGCACCATGGCGAAGCACGCGACGGCGATGATTGCGAAGATGGCCAGCAGCGCCAGATCGGCGCCCGGCCAGTCGGTGCCCAGGCCTTCGCCGGTCCAGAAAATGCCGAAGCTTGTCAACATCAGGCCGACGGCGAATTTGAGCGCGTTTTCCGGCACCCGCGTCAGCGGCCTGTGCACCGCAAGGCCGATGATCGTTACCAGGATGAAGGCCGCCAACGCGCCAAGGCTGGCATAGAAGGTCTGTGCATGCGCGGCGCCGACGGCAATGACGATGAACACCACCTCGACACCTTCGAGCAGCACCGCCTTGAAGGCCGCGAGCCCGGCCAGATAATCGGCGCGGCGGTCATTGGCCTGCTGCTGCAAAGCGGCGGTTTCCTTTGAAAAGGCGGCGTCCTCGTCATGCAGGGCGATGACGCCGACACTGCGCAAAATGGCCTTTCTCAACCAGCGCATGCCAAACAGGACCAGGAGCACGCCGACGACGAACTGCAGCACCGCAATGGGAATCAGCGCCAGCAGCGGTCCGAAGGCCAGCACCAGAGCCGCCAGCACCGCCAGCGCCAGCGCCGCGCCTGTCAGCGCTGGCCGCCAGCTGCGGGTGACGCCGACCGCCAGCACGATGGTGAAGGCCTCGACCACTTCGACGAAGGAGGCAAGGAACGAGGCGGTCACGGTGGAAAGTATGGGCGTCAGGCCGTTCATGAAGGTTTCCTGTCTGCGGGAATCACTAGCCTGAGAAGGATACAGCGCTCCGGCGGAAGGGAGAACGCGCCGGCATCGTCGCCATGGTCTATCTGTTGCGTCAACATCGGTGGCCCGGTCGCCGGCGTTCGCTACGAGCTGCTCGGCGTCGGCGACAATTTCAAGCCGATCGTGCTAGGCCTTGTCATTGTGCTCGCCGTCATTCTGGATGCCTATCGGGAAAAGCTGTTGAGGGTGATCCGATAAAGCGCGTCGCGCTTTTTGGTTTTTGTTTTATGGATGTCATTTTCCCAGATCCGCCGGACACTCCGGGCGACATGCACTAGGGGACAAGAAATGACGACGATTGCCGATGTCGCGCGCCATGCCGGAGTGTCGGTCGCAACCGTCTCGCATGTGATGAACCGCACGCGCCATGTCGAGCCTGAGACGGCCGAGCGCGTGCATTCGGCCATCGCCGCCTTGCGCTACAGCCCGAACACGCTGGCGCGCAGCCTGAGGCGCGGCGAGACCAAGACCATCGGCCTGCTGCTGCCGGACAATTCCAACCCGTTCTTCGCCGGCGTGGCGCGCCAGATCGAGGATGCCGGCTTCCTTGCCGGCTATACTGTGATCCTGTGCAACTCCGACGGCAGCGCCGAGAAGGAGGAGCGCTACCTCCAGGTGCTGATGGCCAAGCAGATCGACGGGCTGATCTTCGCCGGCTCGTCGGATCATGCGCGGGTGTTCTCCAGCCTTCTGCCCGGCGTGCCGGCGGTGCTGATCGACCGCGAGATCCATTCGGTCAATGTCGATTCCGTGCTGGTCGATCACGATCATGGCGGCTATCTCGCCGGCCGCTATCTGGCCGGGCTCGGCCACGAGAAGATCGGCGTCATCGGCGGCCCGCGCGATTCCAGCTCCAGCCCCGCCCGCCTGCGCGGCTTCGCCAGGGCGCTGCAGGAAGCCGGCCTCGACCTGCCGCCGGCCTCGGTGGTGGATTCCGACTATCACTTTGCCGGCGGCCGCACAGCGATGGAGCGGCTGATGGCGCAGGCGCCGGGGATCACGGCGCTGTTTGCCTGCAACGATCTGATGGCCATGGGCGCGCTGACAGTGCTGCGCGGGCGCGGATTGCGGGTCCCAGGCGACATGTCGATGATCGGCTTCGACGACATACCCTATGCCGTCACCACCTGGCCGCCACTGACGACGATCGCACAGCCGGTCGAGAAGATCGGCACGCGGGCGGTGAGCCTGCTGATCGAGCGAGTTGCCGAGCCGGCGGCGCATTCGCGCCGCGAAGTGCTCACGCCGGTGCTCGTCGAACGGGAGAGCTGCGCGCCGTTGAGCGGCTGAAGTCCCTCAGGCGGCGGCCGGCTGCAGCGCTGCCCTGAGCAGCATGCCGAAGAGGTCGCGCGGCTCGTCGGGATCGGCGAGCAGGTCGAGCTCCTCGTAGAGGCCGGTGGCCTGAAGCTGGTCTCTGACATAGCGCAGCGCGGAAAAATCCTCGGTGGCGAAGCCGACGGAATCGAACAAGGTGATCTGTTCCGCCGTCTTGCGGCCTTCCGCCTTGCCGGTCATCACCTGCCACAACTCGGTCACCGGATGGTCGGCGTGGAGCTGCTGGATTTCGCCCTCGATGCGCGTCTGCGGCGAGAACTCGACGAAGATGTCGGAGCGCAAAAGGATGTCGCGGTGCAGTTCCGTCTTGCCGGGGCAGTCGCCGCCGACCGCGTTGATGTGCACGCCGGAACCGACCATGTTGTCGGTCAGAATGGTGGCGGACAGCTTGTCGGCGGTCACCGTGGTGATGATGTCGACGCCTTCCACAGCATCCTGGCCGGTCGCGCAGATGGTGATGTCAAAGCCTTTGCCGGCGAGGTTGCGGGCGCATTTCTCGGAAGCCGAGCGGTCGATGTCGTAGAGCCGCAGCCGGTCGATGCCGAGCAGCGCTTTGAAGGCGACAGCCTGGAATTCGGACTGGGCGCCATTGCCGATGATGGCCATCGAGCGCGCGCCTTTCGGCGCCAGATATTTGGCCGCGACAGCGGAGGTCGCCGCGGTGCGCAGCGCCGTCAGGATCGTCATTTCGGTGAGCAGCATCGGATAGCCGGAGCCGACATCGGCGAGCACGCCGAAGGCGGTGACGGTCTGGCGCCCCTCGCGCATGTTCTTGGGATGGCCGTTGACATATTTGAAGCCGTATAGCCGGCCGTCGCTGGTCGGCATCAGTTCGATGACGCCGTCATGGCTGTGCGAGGCGATGCGCGGCGTCTTGTCGAACAGCTCCCAGCGGCGAAAATCCTCCTCGATATAGGCGGCGAGTTCGGTGAGGAACCGCTCGACGCCGATGGTCAGCACCAGCTTCATCATGCGGTCGACGCTGACGAAGGGGACGATGGCAAGGCGGGAAGGCTGGGTCATGCAATGCTTCCGGAATGGCTGCGGGTCGGGCGGTCCATGATGCGCCGGCCCATCAGGCTGGCGGCGAGGTCGACAATCAGCGTGGCGGTGCGGCCGCGCTCGTCGAGGAACGGGTTGAGCTCGACCAGATCAAGGCTGGAGACCAGGCCGCTGTCGGACAGCATCTCCATCACCAGGTGCGCCTCGCGGAAGGTGGCGCCGCCGGGCACGGTGGTGCCGACGGCCGGCGCGATGGAGGGGTCGAGGAAGTCGACGTCGAGGCTGACATGCAGCAGGCCGTTTTCCTTTTCGACGATGGCCAGGAAGGCGCGCAGCAAAGGTGCGACGCCGTGCTCGTCAATGGTGCGCATGTCGTGCACGGTAACCCCCGCTTCGCTCAGCGCCCGGCGCTCCGCCGGATCGACGCTGCGCAGGCCCATGACGCAGATGTGGGCAGGGTCGACGGCGACAGGCAGGTCCGGGAAATAACCGTTGAAGCCCGGCCGGCCGCTGGCATAGGCGAGCGGCACGCCGTGCAGATTGCCGCTGACGGTGGTATCGAGCGTGTGGAAATCGGGATGTGCGTCGAGCCACAGCACGAAGAGCGGCCGGCCGCGTTCGGCGGCGCGGCGGGCTATGCCCGACACCGTGCCGGCCGATATCGCGTGGTCGCCGCCAAGGAAGATCGGCATGGCGTTCCGCGAAGCCGCATAGGCGGTCTCGGCTATCGCCGCCGTCCAGGCGGAAATCTCCGGTAGGGCCTTCAGCGCGAGATTGCCATGGACGATTGCGCGCACGGCGGCCGGTTGCACCGCGCCCCAGTCCTCGACCTCGTGGCCAAGTTCCGACAGCACCGAGACAAGCCCGGCCGTGCGCAGCGCGCTTGGCCCCATCTCGCATCCCATCCTGCCGGCGCCGTCCTGCACCGGCGCGCCAACGATCCTGCAGCGCATGTTTCTTGTTGTCCTTGTAAATTGATTGGGCGGTTGATGCGTGGAATGAACCATCCCGGCCCGGCAGTATGAACAGGCGAAATTGGCATTTCGAGAAGAATGATTTATCAATCCGATAAGTCAGTTTGGTCAAAGTGGATAGAATCATGGACTTGCTCGACGAAAGGCTGGTCACGCTGCTCAGGCATGATGCCCGGCGCAGCATCTCCGATCTCGCGGTCGATCTCGGGGTGTCGCGCGCCACGGTCAGGGCGCGCATGGAGCGGCTGGAAAAAACGGGCGAGATCATCGGCTACACGGTGGTGCTGCGCGCCGACGCGGTCGACCAGCGGATACGCGGCGTGATGATGATCGAGATCGAGGGCCATGCCGCCGACCGCGTGGTCCGGGCGCTCGGCGGCCTCGCCGAGGTTTCGACCATTCACACCACCAATGGCCGCTGGGACCTGGTGGTCGAACTCGGAACGGCGTCGCTCACCGATTTCGACGCGGTGCTTAGGCGGATACGGCTCATCCCGGGGATAACCGGCAGCGAGACAAGTCTGCTGCTGGCGACGCCGCGCACCACAAGGGCAAGGTTGGCGTAGCCGTCGTTCCGGCCGGCGTGTTCACGCAAAGCTTTGTGACGGATCTGGCGAATGGGTCGCCTGCCTGCGAAATCTCATTGAGGGCGGAGCTATCCTCCACGTGACGGAGGAAGCCGGCATGACGCGAGATTGCACCAGCTTGAACGGTGCAAGGACCGGATGCTTGCCACAGGCCAAGGCTGATGGCAGGATAAAAGGCCGCAACGTGCGGCCTCTGGCGGCCGTTGTGTTTCGATGGATTATGAAGCATTTTCCCAAGGTGCGGGTTCTCCTCACAATGTGCGGCAGCCTCGTTTCGCCTTGGTCGCCCTTGATTTTTCGCAATGTGCGCTTTGCCTGCCTCAGGCGGCAGGGCATTTAATTCCACGGGGTCAAGCCTCATGACAGAGATTTGTGCTCGGGCCGTCTATCGTCGGCGAAGACAAGGCATGGCGCCACAATCAGCGCCCCTGGCATTCGTGACCTGGTGAAGAATGCCGTTGCGTACCTCTCGCCCCCATGTTTCAAAACAGGTCGATAGACCCGTGAGAATGGTTTCGAAGCCTGCGGGGTTGCCCACGGTCCGGCGAGAATTCTAAAAGACGTTCACAATGACACAGCACGCAAAAGACGCACGAATTCTCATGTACAGCCACGACACGTTCGGGCTCGGCCATCTGCAGCGCTGCCGAACGATCGCGCATTCGCTGGTCGGGGATTTCCGCGGACTTCAGGTGCTAATCATTTCGGGCGCCACCATCGCCGGCGCCTTCGACTACCGCGCCCGCGTCGACTTCGTGAAGATCCCCAGCGTCATCAAGCTGCGAAACGGCGAATACACCTCGCTGGAAAAGGACATCGATCTGCACGAGACGCTAAGGATGCGGCAGTCGATTATCCGCCACACGGCCGAGAGCTTCCGGCCGGATATCTTCATCGTCGACAAGGAACCGCTGGGGCTGCGCGGAGAGATCGAGGATACGCTGTCCTACCTCAAGACGCGGGGCACCACGCTCGTGCTTGGCCTGCGCGAGGTGATGGACGCGCCGCATTTGCTCGAAGCGGAGTGGGCACGCAGGGATGTGATGCGCAAGATCGGCCTGTTCTACGACAAGGTCTGGGTCTATGGCCCGCCGGATTTCTACGATCCGCTGACCGGCCTGGAGGTGCCGCCGGCGGTCAGGGCAAAGATGAAGTTCGTCGGTTTCCTGCAACGGAGCCTGCAGCAGAACCAGTTGCCCGGCCACCGGCCCGAGGGCGACTATATCCTGGTTACCACCGGTGGCGGCGGTGACGGCGCCGACCTGATCCATAACGTCATCGAGGCCTATCAGCAGGATCCGCTATTGCAGCACCGGGCGCTGATCGTCCTTGGGCCCTACATGCCGGCGCGCAAGCGCAACAAGCTGGTCAGGAAAGGGGCCAAGATCCCCTACGTCAAGATCATCGAATTCGACAACCGCATGGAAGAGCTGATTGCCGGCGCCAAGGCGGTGGTGGCGATGGGCGGCTACAACACCTATTGCGAGATACTGTCTTTCGACAAGCCGGCGCTGATCGTGCCGCGCGTCACGCCGCGCGAGGAACAGCTGATCCGGGCACGGCGCGCAGCCGAACTCGGCCTCATCGAGATGCTTTTGCCTGAGGAAGCCGAGGATGCCCAGCGGTTTGCCGATGCGCTGCAGGTTTTGCCGGGCCGGCCCCGCCCATCGCAGAGCAATGCGCATCTGACGCTGGAAGGGCTGCCTCATATTTCCGAAATCGTCGCGGAACTGCTCGACCGGCGGGCCGGCCATCACCTTTCGGTCATTGAAGGCATGAACTGAGTTGCAACACCGCAAGATCGTCGTGGTTCTGAAGGGCTACCCGCGGCTGTCGGAAACCTTCATCGCGCAGGAGCTGCTCGGTCTGGAGCGTGCGGGGTTCGACCTGATACTTTTCGCGCTCAGGCGGCCGACCGACGCAAAACGTCATCCCGTGCATGACGAGATCAAGGCCCCCGTCCATTATCTGCCGGAATATCTGCACAGAGAGCCGCTGCGCGTGGTTCGATCGCTGTTTGCCTGTCTGCCGCGGCCTGGCTTCTGGCGCGCGCTCAAATCGCTCGCTGCCGATATCCGCCGCGACTTTACGCGCAATCGCGCGCGCCGCTTCGGGCAAGCGCTGGTGCTGGCGGCCGAATGGCCGCAAGATGCCGGATGGCTGCATGCCCATTTCGCGCACACGCCGGCATCGGTGACGCGCTATGCCAGCCAGCTTCGTGGCTTGCCCTGGAGCTGCTCAGCCCATGCCAAGGACATCTGGACGTCGGCGGACTGGGATCTGGCCGGCAAGCTTTCCTCGGCGCGCTGGACGGTCACGTGCACGAAAACCGGCTTCGACCATCTGAAAAAACTCGCCAACGGCAGTTCGTCCGTGCATCTGAGCTATCATGGGCTCGACCTTGACCGCTTCGGCAGTTTCGGCGAGGCGCGAAAACAGCGTGACGGCTCGGCGCCGGCCGAACCGGTCATGATCTTGAGTGTCGGACGCGCCGTTGAAAAGAAAGGCTATGATACGTTGCTGGAGGCTCTTGCCCTCTTGCCTGGCGATCTGGCGTGGTGTTTCGAGCATATCGGTGGCGGCGAGGAACTGAAGCGGCTGAAGGCGCTGGCGCAAAGGCTCGGGCTGGAGGGGCGCGTCTCCTGGAAAGGCGCGCTGGCGCAGGAGGAGGTGCTTGAGCACTACCGCAGCGCCGACATCTTCGCTTTGGCCTGCAGGATCACCGCGGACGGCGACCGGGACGGCCTGCCGAATGTTCTGGTGGAGGCGGCCAGCCAGCGGCTTGCCTGCGTGTCGACCGATATTTCCGGCGTGCCGGAGCTTTTATCGTCGGATGAAACCGGGCTGCTGATTCCCTCGGAAAACCCGACTGCCCTGGCACAGGCGCTGGAGCGCCTGATCCGCGATCCCGTCCTGCGCGCCCGCCTCGGCGACGCCGCGGAGCGGCGCGTGCGAAGCAATTTCGACCATGTGGCAGGCATTGGACAGCTCAAGGAACTGTTCGAGCGGGAGTGGCGGGTCGCCGAATGAAGCGGCTGCGCGCTTTCTTCTATGTTCAGCACCTGCTCGGCATCGGCCATCTCGCGCGCGCCAGCCGCATTGCGGCGGCTCTGGTCGATGACGGGTTCGACGTCACCGTCGTGACCGGCGGAGCGCCGATCGCGGGATTTCCGGGATCGGGTGTAAAATCCGTGACCCTGCCGCCTGTCACCTCCGGTGACGAAGGGTTTTCCGGACTTGTCGACCTGCAGGGCAAAGCCATCGACGATGATTTCAAGACGCGGCGCTCAGAGATGCTGCTGCAGGCTTTCCGGAATTACAGGCCCGACATCGTCATTATCGAGGCGTTTCCCTTTGGACGCCGGCAGATGCGTTTCGAACTCTTGCCACTGATCGAGGCCATCGAAGCGACATCGCCCAGACCGCTGCTGGCGGCGTCCGTCCGCGACATCCTTCAGGAGCGCGTGAAGCCGAGCCGAAACGAAGAAACGGTCGATCTCGTCAACAGGCATTTCGATCTTGTCATGGTCCATGGCGATCCGGCTTTCGCAACCATCGACAAGACATTTCCGCTGGCTGGGGCGATCAGGGCCGAGGTCGCCTACACCGGGCTCGTTGCCGCGCCGCCGGCGCAAGCGGCCTCAGAGCGCTTCGACGTTCTGGTGTCGGTTGGCGGCGGGGCGGCCGGAAAGAGCCTTGTCAGATCCACCGTCGCGGCGGCGCGAAATGCCGATAACGCCTGGACATGGTGTTTGATCACCGGCCCAAACCTGCCGAAGGACGAGTTTGACGCGATTTCACGCGATGCCTCCCCACGCCTGTCCATCTTCCGGTTCCGCGAGGATTTCGCCAGCCTGCTGACCGGCGCCCGCCTGTCGGTCTCGCAGGCGGGTTACAACACGGTCTGCGATGTCATGCGCGCGGGGTGTCGCTCGCTGCTCGTTCCATTTGCAGCCGGCGGGGAAACCGAGCAGACGCGTCGCGCTCTGATGCTCGAAGAGCTCGGTCTTGCAACGGTGCTGACGGAACAGGACCTGACGCCTGAAGGTCTGGCGCATGCGATCGAGCAGGCGCTTGCCGGACCGCCGCCAGCCGCGCATCGTCTCGATCTGGAAGGGGCGAGGCGCTCGGCGCAAATCCTGTGCGAGCGCTTCAAACAGCTCCGATCAGCATGAAGCGTGTATAATTTTTTGTCGGCAATTCGCCGGAGAACCTGATCTGCCGCAGCGCCGCCATGGCTTCGAAGGCTGCAAGTGACGCCACGCAGTTGATGTGCGTCGGCTCGCTGAAATAATCGTTCGACTGCAGCAGCACGTTCGTACCCCGCGGAAGCAGGGCAAGCCAGGCGCTGAGATCGGCTATGTGTTCGCAGCTCGTATTGACCACCAGGTCAGGCCCGCCGGCGGCATAGTCGAGTGTGTACATATCTGCCGTCAGCGCTTGAAACCGCTCGCCGGCTTGCCGGTTGAGTGTCCGGGCGACCGCGCCGACTTCGGGATCGATGTCGATGCTGTCGATCGCCCCGATGTCGAAGCGGGCGTCATTGAAAAGCATCGCCGGCAATACGCCGTACCATCCACCCAGAACCCATATGCGCTCGAACCGGCCGCCGCAGCTTTCGAACAGCCTGTCGAGCGCCCACATCTTGCAGGCGACCTGCTTGTGGTTGAAGGCATTGGCGATATCGGCCTGCGGATGCTTGGCGATGACGCGCGCCAGCCCGGCCACGAGAGGGTGGTCGACATAGGCGGCAATTCCCCGCGTGAGGTCCAGGGCTTGCTCATGCCCACCCATGCCGGCATTGCGTGGTTGCGTGACATCCATCATATTCGTCTTCTATGTTGGGATTTCGGGCGACACAACGCAATCTTGCCTCTTGCAAGCCTGTTCGACTTGCGGACGCGACTGTGGCGCAAGCCGTTTCGCCATTGACCGGAGGAGGCCGATTGCATTTGTCCGGACCATCGGCGCCCATCCGTCTGGCGCGCAGCTGCCGCTTCGAACTGGTCGATGGCAGCGAAGACATGGCCGATACACCATTCGCCAGCAGGTGCCTTTACATTCTGCATCCTTCAAACTGACAATCGCATATGGAAACCAGCCTAGCCCGCTATATCTGGACGCACACCAGGAAGCAGCAGCTCTGGATATTGATGATCGTCGTGCTTTCGATGGTCCCGTATTTCATGTCGTTCGACCTGCCGAAGCTGATCGTCAACGGCCCGATCCAGGGCAAGGGGTTCGAGCAACCGGGCGCGACCCTGCCATTCATGAGGTTGCACTATAACCTGCCGTTCATCGGCGAGGTGCAGTTCTTCTCCGGTTTTCAGCTCGACCGCACGTCGACGCTGCTTGCGCTCAGCCTTGTTTTCCTCTTGCTGGTCGTCATCAACGGCTTGTTCAAGCTCTACATCAACACTTACAAGGGCCGGCTCGGCGAACGCATGCTGCGGCGTATTCGTTTCGATCTGGTCGATCGTGTGCTGCGGTTTCCGCCGGTTTACTTCAAGCGGGTGAAATCCGCCGAAGTGGCGACCATGGTGAAGGACGAGGTGGAGCCGCTGGGCGGCTTCATTGGCGATGCCTTCCTGCAGCCGGTGCTGCTCGGCGGCCAGGCGCTGACGGCCATGCTGTTCATCATGGTCCAGAACGTCTGGCTCGGAATGATAGCGGTCGTGATCGTGGCGATCCAGATCGTGCTTATCCCGCGAATGCGGCGGCGGCTGCTCGTGCTCGGGCGCCAGCGGCAGTTGACGGCGCGCGCGCTTTCAGGCCGGGTTGGCGAAATCGTCGACGGCATCGGCGCGGTTCACGTCCACGATACGTCGAACTACGAGCGCGCCGACATAGCAGCCCGGCTCGGGCTCATCTTCAAAATCCGCTTCGATCTTTACCAATGGAAATTCATGGTAAAGTTCCTCAACAATTTTCTCGCGCAGCTCACGCCCTTTCTGTTTTACATGATCGGTGGCTATCTGGTCATCCAGGGGAGGTTGGATGTCGGCCAGCTCGTGGCCGTGATCGGCGCTTACAAGGACTTGCCCGGACCGATGAAGGAACTGATCGACTGGGATCAGGACCGGCAGGATGTCCAGGTCAAATATCAGCAGGTCGTCGAACAGTTCACCGTCGAGAATATCATCGCGCCGGAAATCGGAGCACTGACGGTCGACGATCCCGATCCGATGACCAAGCCGCTGTCGGCGGTCAGCCTGTCGATAGCAGACGATGGCGGCGCAATGCTCCTCAATCGCATCTCGCTCGAGGTCAAGCCGGGTGAGACGGTGGCTCTGGTCAGCACCGCAACAGGGGGAGCGGAGGCGCTTGCGGAAGCCTTTGCGCGGCTGACCTGGCCGGACAGCGGAAGGATCGTTTCGGGCTCCGATGACTTGCTTGATCTCCCCGAAGCCGTGACCGGCCGGCGCATGTCCTACGCTTCGTCGGATGTTTTCCTGTTCCAGGCAAGCCTGCGCGACAATTTGCTCTACGGTTTGAAGCATGCGCCGCTGACATCGGTGACATATGACGGCGCAGCGGCGGACCAGCACCGTTGGAATATCGACGAGGCGCGCCGGTCGGGCAATCCGGATCTCGATATCCGCAGCGACTGGATCAACTATGCCTCCGCCGGCGCCACCGGCCCGCACGACCTCTTCGAAGCCGTGCGCCGGGTGCTCGACGCGGTTCTTCTGTCGCGCGACATTCTGGATCTTGGCTTGCGCTCTTCGGCCGACCTCAAGCGCCACACGAAGCTTGCCGAGCGGATCGTCGAATTGCGTGCGGCGCTGCGAACCCGGTTGGAGGAAGAAGGCCTGAGCGCGCTGGTGGTTCCTTTTGAACCGGGCGCCTACAACAAGGAAGCGACGATCGGCCAGAACCTGCTCTTCGGCGCCGCGGCCGGCCCCGAACTGGCTCACAAGGCACTGGCGTCCAATCCCTATTTTGCTTCCGTGCTGAAGCAAGCCGGCCTCGACCGCACGCTCTACGAAATGGGCATGGAGATCGCCGAACAGGCGATCGAGCTGTTTGCCGACCTGCCGCCCGAACACCAGTTCTTCCAGCAGCTCGCCTTCATGAGCGCCGAGGAGATACCCGCCTACGAAACCTTGCTGCAACGGCTCAAGAATCGCCCCTACGATGCGGTTTCGGAGAACGACCGCGCCATGATGGTCACCTTAAGCTTTGCCTATATCGAGCCCCGGCATCGCTTCGGCCTGTTGACCGACGAGCTGATGAGCAAGATCATCGCTGCACGCAACCAGTTCTATGAAAACCTGCCGGCCGAGCTGGAGAAAGCTGTCGAACGGTTTGACCCTGCCAAATACATCGCCGCGGCCACCGTCATGGACAACGTCCTGTTCGGGCGTGTCGGCAACAACCATCCCGACGCGCCGGACCGCATTCGCTCCATCGTCTATGATATTCTTGACGAACTGGGGCTTTATGCCGAGCTTCTGGATGTCGGCCTGGACTTCAACGTCGGCGCCGCCGGCAGGCGGCTGACCGGCGGACAGCGACAGAAGCTCGATGTTGCCCGCGCCTTGCTCAAGCGTCCCGATTTCCTCATTCTCAATCGGCCGCTGTCGGCGCTCGACCAGCGCGTGCAGGACAAGGTGTTGCGGAATGTGCTCGACGAAGCCAGACGCGACGGCCATTCGCCGGCAATTGTGTGGGTGGTGACGAATCCGGCAATGGCGGCGATGTTCGATCGGGTTGTGGTCTTTGACTCAGGCCAATTGGTGGAAGACGGAACACACGAGACACTCTTGGCGGGAAACGGTATCTTCAAGGAACTTGTGTCATAGTCTGGCAAACGCGAATTCAGGAAGGTTTGCGACAATGCTGCTCAAGGATGAAGTTGGAATGCTGCAACGCGTTCCCTTGTTCTCTGGCATCGAGCCGACAAAGCTCAAGCTGCTCGCGTTCACGTCCGATCGCGTGAACTACAGTGCCGGCCAGATTCTTTTCCGGCAGGGCGACGAGGCAGACGCCGCCTATGTCATCCTTTCGGGCAGCGCGGATATTCTCGTCGATTCCGACAATGGGCCGATCAAAGTTGCCGAATTGCTGCCAAATTCGATCGTTGGCGAGATTGCCATATTGTGCAACAGCTCCCGTACTGCCACCGTCAAAGCGGCAAGTGAGCTGGAGGCCTTGAGAATCCGCAAGGACCATTTCCTGAGGCTTATGAAGGAGTTTCCCGAAATGACCATCGAGATATTGCGGGTTCTTGCCGATAGGCTAAGCAGTACGACCGCGGACCTGATCGACGCACGAACGGCCGAGAGCGATTCACAGTTGCACTGAAGCGGCGAGCCGCTCTGTTTCTTTGTTTTGATGCAGTTTCCGGAACCGTGTCACACCTTTCCTGGAACGACTCTGGCAGCAGTTGGTTGGCTACGATGGGCGAAAGGGTGCATGGACGACGATTTCTTCCTTGTCAGGTTTTGGGGCGTGCGCGGCAGCATTGCGGTGTCGGGGCCAGAATTTGCTCGCTATGGCGGCAACACGATCTGCATCGAGATGCAATGCGGCAAGCATACGCTTCTGTTCGACGCGGGCTCCGGCTTGCGGCCTGCCGGCAGGACGCTTCGGGCGGCGGGCGTCACCGATTTCGACCTGTTTTTCACCCATTGCCACTACGACCACGTCATCGGGCTGCCGGCTTTCAAGCCTATTTATGAACGAGGCATCAAAGTTACGCTTTGGTCCGGGCATCTGGCTGGACGCATGACCACGCGGCAGATGGTCGATGAATTCATTCGGCCGCCATGGTTTCCGGTGACACTCGGTGTCTGCAAGGCGAGCCTCGACTGCCGCGATTTCGCATCCGGAGACGTGCTTCGGCCGCGCGAAGGAGTTGTTGTGCGGACCGGTAGTCTTACCCATCCGGGCGGCTGCATCGGCTACCGGGTCGAATGGGGGGGCCGCGTCGTGGCGGTCATCACAGACACCGAGCACGAGCCGGGCAAACTCGATCCGGCGGTGCTCGGCCTGATCGAGAATGCCGACCTCGTCATTTACGATTGCACCTACACCGAGGAGGAAATGGAGCGCTACCGCGGCAACGGGCACTCGACATGGCAACAGGGCGTCAAGCTCTGCGAGGCCGCCGGCGCGTGGGGGCTTGCGCTGTTTCACCACGATCCGGCACGCACCGACGATGAGCTGGACGAGATGGAGAAACTGGCCAAGGACAGATTTGCCGGCGCTTTTGCGGCGCGGGATGGCCAGACGCTCACATTTCCAGTCTTGCACAAAAAGCGCTGAGCTATTTTCCGGCGCTGCGTTCTGTCAGTGTGCTGATCGGAAGCCATGCGCAGGCTTCGGTCCGCGCGGTGATCGTGAACAGCCGTTCGAGGAAAAGCCATGCCGATTCATCATGGACGAGATGGTGGGTGAGCAGGCCGACCGGTTCGCCGCCGTCGAATGCACGCTGCAATTGCGCGACGATGGCCTGAACCAAGAGACCATGATCGCGGCAGCCGCGCGTGCCATGCCAATCCATGATGTCGACATTGCTGTTGATGACCGCCAGGGAAGCCGGCCTTGGCGGCCCGAACACCGACAATGCCGCAAATCCTATCGATCCGAGGTCGGGTACCAGGCCGGCGTCGATCCGGTTCCAGGGCGGCACCAGCATCGGAACCGCACGTGCGCCGTGCAGGCCGCTTACACGCGACAGCCCGCCGGCCAGCTCATCCAGCACCACCTCGCGTGGCCGATGCGCGCCAAGCTCCTGCTTTTTTTGACCCTCGGGCGCATGATTTCGGTGCGCCCAGCCATGAATGGCGACCGTGGCATGCGGCGCCGCGTCAAGCCGGACGACAAGCTTCCCGTCGGTCTGGGCCGGAATGACGGCCAGAGTGACCGGAACCGCGAAGTCACCGGTGAGGTCGAGCAAGCGATCGAGTGCCGGCGTTGGATCCACGGCGTCATCGTCGCGCAGCCAGAACTCTGCCTTGCGGCCCGCCCGTTGCCGGTGCGCCAGCTCGTCCACCAGGGGCTGCCAAGTCGGGTCGGATGTCATGACAACGGGATCATCTTGAGAAGTTCGGCCAGGCGGGCCTTTGCAGCACCGAGAGAGCGTTCTTCGAGAACGAAACGTCTGGCCTCTGCAGCCATGATGGTTCTTTCATCATTATTGGCCAGAAGCCTTGCAATTGCGGAAGCGAACGCCGCCACATCGCCTGGCGGGGTGAGAAACCCGGTCTGGCCATGCCGCACGACCTCCGGCACGCCGGCAATGTCCTGAGCCACCACCGGAAGGCCGGCGGCCTGTGCTTCAAGATAGGCAATGCCATAGGCCTCGCCGTAACCCGGCCAGACGTAGATTCCCCCGCGATAGAGGACATCCGGCACGGCGACCGGCTCAATCGCGCCAAGCCATTCGATACGGTCGGCGGGCAAGCCGGCGAATTGCGCCTTTACCTCGTCACGGGCAGGTCCGTCCCCGACGACCGACAGCGTCCAGGGGAGGTGGCCGATCAACCCGAGCGCCTGCGCCAGCATGCGATAGCTCAAGACCTTGTCGCCCGGGCGCATCATGGCGATGGTCACGAGGCGCGTCGGATAATCCAGTACCGGCATTTCGTGGAATGCCGATGTGTCGATGAAGGGTGAAAGCATACCGAGAGCGGCGTGGGGAACAGCATCCGCCAGCCCCTGGCGATCCCTTTGCGTGAAGCAGATGTTCAGCGCCGCCTGCTCGATGGCTCGCGCCACCAATGCCTGGCTATCGGCCCACGAACCGGCGTTGCGCCGTTCGGAATAGGAGGCTTCGGCCGTCACATAGGGGACAGCAAAGGCCAACGCCAGCTCGGGCCCGATCAGGTCGGGCGCCTTGTAGTAGGGATGATAGGAGAACCAGAGATCGGGCTTGCCGTCACGGTCCCAAAGCCTTGTCAGTCGCGCGGCTTCGTCCCGGGCCTCGATCATGAGCGCATCGAAACTTTTCGGTTCCGGCTGGCGTAGATAGAAGCGCAACTCCGATGCCAGTTCGACGCTATGCCCGCCATGCTGCAGCGCCTGGACCAGCATCCGTGCCATCTGGCGGTCGCCGGAGACAACGGGATGATTGGGCGACTTCAGCGGGGCGTAGAAGGCAATTCGCATCGCGCGATCCTATCATCGCAAAGCCTGCCCAAGTCAATTTCGAGGCATGATCGACTTCACCTTCAAGCGCTGGAATGTGCTATCTGATGCTTATGGAAACAGCAGTCGCGTCCGACCCGTTCGTCGCTTCTTTGCCGGTCTTCGCAAAGTTCGAAAGCGTTGCCGATGTCGATAACTATCGGCCTCTCCCCGATGGCTGGGCGCTGGCCACCGCCGACATCGTCGGCTCGACCAAGGCGATCGAAGCCGGGCGCTACAAAACCGTCAATATGGCCGGCGCCAGCGTCATTTCGGCGCTGCTCAATGCACTGGGCCGGCAAGATCTTCCCTTCGTCTTCGGCGGCGACGGCGCGCTCGTGGCGTTTCCCGGCTCGGCGCTGGAGATCGCCCGTAACGCGCTGGCTTCTGTCCAGAGATGGGTGGCGGACGAACTGGACCTGACCTTGCGTGCCGCAATCGTGCCGATAAAGGACATAAGAGCGCAAGGCCTCGACGTTCGCGTGGCGAGGTTCCAGGCCTCCGAAGCAGCCTTCTATGCCATGTTCGCCGGCGGTGGCGGCAGTTGGGCGGAAGCCGAAATGAAGGCCGGGCGCTACCGCGTCGACCCCGCCCCGGCCGGCGCGCGGCCGGATCTGACCGGCCTCTCCTGCCGCTGGAACCCGATCGAAACCCGGCATGGCGAAATTGTCTCGATCATAGCCGTACCGGGGGCATCGCGCGACTTGCGTGGTTTCCAGTTTCTGGCTTCCGACATCATCGCCCTTGCCGGCAGGCAGGAGCGCGATGGCCACCCGGTGCCGGTGGACGGTCCGGCCTATAGTCTCTTGCCCGCCGGTCTCGATGTCGAGGCACGGGCCACGGCGCCGCCGGGGCGGCGGTGGCTGGCCAAGCTGTGGGTGATCTTCCTGATGACGCTTACGGCCGTCACCGACAAATTGGGCTGGACGATCGGTGGTTTCGATCCGAAGGTCTACAAGCGCGAGGTGGCCAGCAATTCGGATTTCCGCAAGTTCGACGACGGCTTGAAGATGACCATCGACGTCGACGCGGATGTGTTGCAGCGGATCGACAACCGGCTGAAACAAGCGGAAGAGGCCGGCATCTGCAACTATGGCCTGCACCGCCAGAAGTCGGCCTTGATGACATGCCTCGTCATCTCGCCGCTGCAGCGAGATCATGTTCACTTCATCGATGGCGCCGCCGGCGGCTATGCAATGGCTGCCGCAAGCCTGAAGGCGAAGGCGCCAGTCTGATGACGGCTTGGGGAATCGATTTTCCGCAATGCGCCGCGGCCATGGTTCTTGAGACCCGGCGAGCCCAACGGTGCCTGAGCCGACCAATTATTTGCGCGATGTCAGGATCGGGATTGCACTTCGCCGGCAGCCTCGCCACATAGTGTTGCAGGTGATTTGTGCGGTCGACGTCTGCTTGCTTCCTGCAAGGACAGTCATTCGGGATATTCTTCGCCGGCTTCTGCCCCCGAAGCCGGCTTCATTGACTTCGAGAATTTTGCGGATCAAAGGAGATGGCTCGTCTTCGACGGGTTTCGAGATAGCATGAGCACAGCGCAAGCAGAAATTTCCAACATTCTCATGGATAAGGTTGCCGATTGGCTGACCCAATCGGCGCTGGCGGGCGACGACCTGGAAACATTGGTCAAGGGTTTTTGTGAACGGCTGGCTGCTGCCGGCCTGCCGCTGAAGCGGGTGCATTTGAGCTTTTCGATGTTGCATCCGCTTTATGACGCGCTCGGTTTCACCTGGATTCGCGGCCAAGGCCTGGAAGTGGAAGGCTTCCGGAGTGAGAACGGCGTCCATTCCGACAGATTCCTAACCAGCCCATACTACCATCTGCTCAGCAACAAGCTCGACCATCTGCGGCGCCGGCTCGACCCGTCGGTGCGGTCGGAGTTTCCTGTTTTCGATGAGCTCAGGCTTATGGGCGTCACCGATTACATGGCTTTCGTCCATCCCTTCAATGGCGATACAAGTCAGGGCATGTTGGGGTCCTGGTCCACCGACAGTGCTTCAGGCTTCAGCGACAGCATGATTTCGGCGCTGCTGCGGATCCAGAACCATCTCGCCATAGCAAGCAAGATGGCGGTGCTCACCAAGCTCGCCGACAACATGATGACCACGTATCTCGGCGGTGACGCCGGCAGGCGCGTGCTGGACGGCCAGATCAAGCGCGGCGAGGGCGACACAATCCGGGCCGCGCTGGTGATGGGCGATATGCGCGGGTCGACAAGGCTCGCCGAAACCTCCGGCCGCGAAGTCTATATCGATACGCTGAACCAGTTTTTCGATGCCATCGCAGCACCATTCAATCGCAAAGGCGGGCAGATCATGAGTTTCCTGGGGGATGGATTCATTGCCGTCTACCCCTGCGAAAGGCACCGCGCGCAGTCAGAGATCGCCTGCCAGGCTGCTCTTGCGGCTGCGCACAAGGCCAGCATGCGCATGATGGAGCTCAATCTGCGCAGAAAAGAGCAAGGACTGGGCGACATAAAATTTGGTATCGGCCTGCATGTCGGCAATGTGATGTTCGGCAATGTCGGGCTTACCGACCGACTCACATTCTCGGTCTTCGGCTCGGCTGTAAACGAGGTCCAGCGTCTCCAGACCCTGACCAAGAAATATCCGCACAGCGTTCTCGCCAGCAAGGACTTCGCCGGCTATTGCGGGGCCAACAGTTGGCTGACGCTCGGCGAGGAGGAACTGGCGGGCAGCAAGCAGAAGCTGACGGTGCTTTCACCCGATCTGTCGGGTGCTCTCGCACTCGATGAAGACGCTGCGCTGCAGCCGTTTCACGATCGGATATCGGACGCCGAGCAGGTCATGCTGCTTCATCGCGATGCCGCGCGGCTGTCGGCGGGCGACCGGAGGAAGCTCCAGTAGTCACCACCATCCGATCTGGACGCCCTGGTATGCTGTCCGGCCGCCGGTCGCCGGGGAATTCGTTTCGAATCCAAGTTGCTCTGCGCTGACAATGCGCTAGTCTTGCTTTTTTGGGGCCGGTCGGGAGGCGCCAGATTGGGGCTGGTGTGGGAATGGATGCAGGCGTTGATCTGCTGCGGATCGAGGATGTTGGCATCTCTTTTGCCATTGTCGGGGGACCGTTGCATGCCGTCAGGCGGGCAAATCTTCGCGTCCTGCCCGGCAAGGTCACCGCACTTGTCGGTGAGTCCGGTTCCGGAAAATCGGTTCTCAGCCAGGCCGTGATGGGCATCTTGCCGAACACGGCCCATGTTCGCGGCCGTATCCTGTTTTCCGATCCCAAAAAGCCCGGCACGACGCAGGATATCCTGCAGATGCCGCGCGACGGACCCGAAATCCGGGCGTTGAGAGGCAGCCGCATCGGCAAGATCTTTCAGGAGCCGATGACATCGCTGTCGCCGCTGCACACGATCGGCAACCAGGTCAGCGAATCCCTGCAGATTCATACGCACATGGATCGGACGGAGCGCAAGGCACGGACCGAGGAAATGCTCGGCCTCGTCGGGTTCCCCAATCCCAAGCGCGCCTACGACATGTATCCGTTCGAACTTTCGGGAGGATTGCGGCAACGCGCCATGATCGCCATGGCGCTTATCTGCCGGCCCGCTCTGTTGATCGCCGATGAGCCGACGACGGCGTTGGACGTCACCATCCAGGCGCAAATCCTGCAATTGCTGCGCGGGCTTCAGACCAAGCTCAACATGGCAATGCTGCTGATCACGCACGACCTCGGGGTGGTTGCCAATGTCGCCGACGAGGTGGTGGTCATGTACCATGGCGAGATCATGGAAGCGGGCCCTGTGGAGGCAATATTCCGCCGGCCAGGCCACCCTTACCTGAAGGGCCTCATGGCAGCCGTCCCGCATTTCGACCTGAAGCCTGGCGAAAGGCTGAAGGCGCTCCGCGAGGTGCCGGTGAATGTCGGGACCCTGCTGGGCAAGCAGACGGCGCCGGAAGCGAAGGGGCCGGACGACATTCTGCTGTCGGTCAGGGATCTGAAAAAGGTCTACACCATCCGCAACTCCGGATGGTTCAGCGGGAGCCATCAGACCTCTGTTCGCGCCGTGGACGGCGTCAGCTTCGACATCAGGCGAGGTGAGTGCCTGGGCCTGGTTGGCGAAAGCGGCTGCGGCAAAACTACCGTCAGCAAGATCCTGATGCGGGCCGTCACCCCTACCGGCGGCTCCGTGATCTTCAACGGCCGCGACGGACCGATCGACGTCCTGGAAGCCGAGGGAGACGCCCTGCGCTTGCTGCGGGCGAAACTCCAGATGGTTTTCCAGGATCCGGTCTCGTCGCTTTCGCCTCGCATGACCGTGGAAAACATCTTGAGCGAGCCGCTGGAAATCCATCAACGTGGCAATGCCGCGTCCCGGCTAGCCACGGTCAAGAGCCTGATGCAGGCAATCGGGCTCGATCCGCGCTTCATCCAGCGTTATCCCCACAGCTTCTCCGGCGGGCAGCGTCAGCGTATCGGCATCGCGCGCGCGTTGGCGCTGGGGCCTGAACTGCTGATCTGCGACGAGCCGGTTTCGGCGCTCGATGTCTCCGTGCAGGCGCAGATCCTGAACCTTCTGAAGGACCTGCAGAAGGAACTGGGCCTGACCTACCTGTTCATATCCCACAATCTGGCGGTGGTGGACTACATGGCGGACCGCATCGCGGTGATGTGCGGCGGGCGTATCGTCGAGCTTGCACCGCGCGAAATTCTGCTCAGGAAACCGATCCACCCCTACACGCGCTCACTGCTCGCCGCAGTCCCCTTCCCCGATCTCGACCGGCCGATGGATTTCAAGACGCTGAAGCTCGGCGGCGCTTCCGACACCAGCGCATGGGGCCCGCAATTCCGCGACGAGGGCGAAGAGGATATGCTGTCGCCGCTCGATCTCGGCGGCGGCCATCTCGTGCTGGCCCGACGTTCGGCCGATGTCAGCGAGTTACGCCATTGATCAGCCGCCGCACTGTCCTTGGTCTCATGGCTTCGGCATTTCTGCCGGGCACGGCGCGCGCCGGCGATCTGGAGCCGGATTTTCTTCAGCCGCAGCTGAAAGCCAGGGCTCTGCCGCCACTCGCGGAGCGCCTGCCCAAAAGCCCGCGCGCGTTGAACCTCGCCGCGATGGGCCGGCAGCCCGGCCAGTATGGCGGCACGCTGCGTACGATCATCGGCAGCCAGAAAGATATCCGGATGATGACGATCTACGGGTATTCCCGGCTGGTCGGCTATGACGAAAAGCTTAACTTTCAAGCCGACATTCTCGAAAGCTTCGACGTAAAGGATGATCGCGTCTTCACGTTCAAGATTCGGGAAGGCCATAAATGGTCAGACGGCAGCCTGCTGACGCCGGAGGATTTTCGTTATTGCTGGGAAGATGTCTGGCTGAACGATGAGCTTTCGCAAGGGGGGCTCGCCCCTGCCCTGCTGGCGGACGGCAAGCCGCCACGTTTCGAGATCGTCGATCCGTTGACGGTCCGCTACAGTTGGGACGCGCCCAATCCCGACTTCCTGCCCAAGCTTGCCGCTGCTTCGCCGACACCGCTTGTTTTGCCGGCCGCCTATCTCAAGCAGTTCCACAAGAAATACCAGGATCCATTCCGGCTCGCCGGCCTGATGAAGGAGAACCGGACCGCGAAATGGACGCTCCTGCATATCCGCATGTCGCGGCAGTATCGCCCGGAGAACCCGGATCTGCCGACGCTCGACCCCTGGCAGAACCGGACCAAGCCGCCGGCCGAGCAGTTCATCTTCGAGCGCAACCCGTTCTTTCATCGAACAGACGAGAACGGCCGGCAACTGCCCTATGTCGACCGGATCATCATGAATGTCAGCTCGTCGGCGATCATCTCCGCCAAGACCGGTGCGGGCGAGAGCGACCTGCAATGCATGGGAATCGACTTCAGCGATTACTCCTTCCTGAAGGACGCGGAGAAGCGCTACCCGGTGAAGATGCATCTGTGGAAACGCACACAGGGTTCGCGGCTGGCGCTCATGCCCAATCTGAATTGTGCCGACCCGGTGTGGCGTGGCCTTTTGCGTGACGTGCGCGTGCGCCGCGCCCTTTCGCTCGCTGTGGACCGGCGCGAGATCAACATGGCCGTCTTCTACGGATTGGCGCAGGAAAGCGCCGATACGGTCTTGCCGGAGAGCCCGCTCTACCGGCCGGAATTCGCGAAAGCCTGGGTCGCCCACGATCCCGACCAGGCCAATGCACTGCTTGACGAGGTCGGGCTTCAGGCCCGTGACGATGACGGCCTGCGGCTACTTCCCGATGGACGCCCGGCGCAGATCATCGTGGAAACGGCCGGCGAAAGCACGCTGGAAACCGATGCGCTCGAACTCATCACCGATCACTGGCGCAAGATCGGCATCGCTTTGTTCATCCGGACTTCGCAGCGCGACATCTTCCGCAGCCGCGCGCTGGGCGGCCAGATCCTGATGTCGATGTCGTCGGGCATCGACAATGGCGTGCCGACCGCCGACATGAATCCATACCAGTTGGCCCCCACCATCGACGACCAACTGCAATGGCCGCTCTGGGGCGCTTACTATCTGTCGCATGGCAAGATGGGTGAGGCGCCCGATGTTCCTGAAGTGGTCGAGTTGATGGCTTTGCTCAAGCGCTGGAACGGATCGACCCAATCCAGCGAGCGCGCCGAAATCTGGAACTCGATGCTGTCGATCTACACCGATCAGGTGTTCTCTATCGGTACGGTGAACGAAACACTTCAGCCGATTCTGGTATCCTCGCGGCTGCGCAACCTGCCTAACAAAGCACTCTACGGCTACGACCCGACCTCCTATTTCGGTGTCTACATGCCGGACACATTCTGGCTTGGAGGCTCCTGAGCGTGCTTCGATATCTTGTCTGGCGCATCGCTGTGATGGTTCCAACGCTGCTGGTCATATCGGCGCTGGTGTTCACCATCATCGAACTTCCACCGGGCGACTATTTCGACAGCTATGTCGCCGAGCTTCGGGCCCAGGGCGAAGCGGTGGATTCCGACCGCATCCAGATGATGCGCAAGGAATATGGTTTCGACCAGCCGCCGGTCATTCGCTACTTCTACTGGGTGGGCGGGATGCTGCACGGCGATTTCGGCTATTCCTTCGAATATGAGCTGCCGGTTCGCGACGTCGTCGGCGACCGAATGTGGCTGACCGTGCTGGTTTCCTTCGTCACGATCATCTTCACCTGGCTCATCGCCTTTCCGATCGGCATGTACTCCGCCACGCATCAATACAGCTGGGGCGACTACGGCCTGACTTTCTTCGGCCTTCTCGGCCTTGCCATTCCGAATTTCATGCTGGCGCTGATCCTGATGTATTTCGCCAACATCTGGTTCGGCACGTCCATCGGCCACCTCATGGACCAGCAATATCTCGGTGAGCCGATGAGCTGGGCCAAGGCGAAGTCGATCCTCGCCCATCTCTGGATCCCGGTCCTGATCATCGGCACCGGCGGCACGGCGAGCATGATCCGGCGGCTGCGCGCCAATCTGCTCGACGAACTGCACAAGCAATATGTCGTTACGGCGCGCGCCAAGGGCCTGCATCCGTTTAAGGCGCTGGTCAAATATCCGCTGCGCATGGCGCTCAATTTCTTCATTTCCGACATCGGCTCGATCCTGCCGGCCATCATCTCCGGCGCTGAGATCACGGCTATCGTTTTGTCTTTGGAAACGACCGGGCCGATGCTGATCAAGGCGCTGCAAAGCCAGGATATGTATCTGGCAGGGTCATTCCTGATGTTCCTTGCCTTCCTGACGGTTATCGGCGTGCTCATTTCCGACCTGGCGCTGGCGCTGCTTGATCCACGAATTCGTTTGCAGGGTGGCAGCACCAAATGAAGCAGGACTCGCCGCTGCCCGCTCCGGGTGCTCCACTGCAACACTACATTTCCGGCGCGCCCTTCGACCTGCAGTCGGTCGAGGCGATGACGCCGGAGCAATCGAAGGTCTTTCAGGCATCGCAGTTGCGGCTGATGTGGTGGAAATTCCGCAAACACCGGCTTGCGCTTATATCCGGCATATTCCTGGCAGTGCTGTATTCCGGGATACTGATCTGCGAGTTCCTGGCGCCCTACAATCTGCACTCGCGCAACATGGACTACATCTATGCGCCGCCGCAGCACGTGCACCTGTTCCACAATGGCGAGTTCGTCGGGCCGTTCGTCTATGGCCGCCAGATGACGCTGGATATGGACACGCTCAAGCGGAACTACATCGAGAACCACGACGATGTTCAGCGGCTCCGTTTCTTCTGCAAGGGCGACACTTATCGGTTCTGGGGCCTGATCGAAGGTGACAGGCATTTTGTCTGTCCTGCCGAAAACGGGCAGCTGTTTCTGGCCGGCACCGACAGGCTGGGGCGCGACGTGCTCTCGCGCATGATCTATGGCGCACGCATTTCACTGACTATCGGCCTCGTCGGCATCAGTTTCAGCTTCCTGCTCGGCATCGTCATCGGCGGACTGGCCGGCTATCACGGCGGTATCTTCGACCTGATCGTTCAACGAATAATCGAAGTCCTGCAATCGATTCCCAGCATTCCGCTATGGCTGGCCCTGGCGGCGATCATGCCGATAACCTGGAGTCCGATCCTGATCTATTTCGGCATCACCGTCATCCTCGGGCTGCTCGACTGGACCGGACTGGCGCGCGCCGTGCGTTCAAAGCTTCTGGCCTTGCGCGAGGAGGATTACGTTCTGGCGGCGCAATTGATGGGCGCCGGAAGCAGCCGCATCATCAGGCGGCATCTCATTCCCGGCTTCATGTCGCATCTGATCGCGACGGCGACGCTCTCCATCCCTGGCATGATCCTGGGCGAAACGGCGCTGAGCTTCCTCGGGCTCGGCCTGAGAGCGCCGATCACCAGCTGGGGCATCCTGCTCACCGAGGCGCGCAGCGTCAGCGTGATCGCGTTCTATCCATGGCTGCTTTTGCCGATGCTGCCCGTCATCCTCGTCATCATGGCGTTCAACTTCCTCGGCGACGGCTTGCGGGACGCCGCGGACCCCTACAAGTGAGATCGCCATTCCGCCACGCATAGTGCCGCCGACGCCACCCGGAATGTCGCTTGCCGGCCTCCTGTACGGTTGTTGCACTGTTTATTGTCCGCCCCTATATGTGCCGACTCGCAATCGAGCTTAGCGCGTCAGCTTCGGGATTCACCGTGAACAGTTCTTGTCGCGGGCGTTACCGATCTCTTGATCTGGTTCAGGACACACAATCGCATATGAGTCGCCTCGATAATTTCATCAGCAGGATGACCGCGCAGCGCGACATTCTTAATCGAATCTGCCCCGAGGTGGCGAAGATGGAGGGGCTTGTGCTTGAGCTCGGCCTCGGCAATGGCCGGACATTCCACCATCTGCGCGAGCTTCTGCCCGGGCGCCGGATCGTGGTGTTCGACCGCGAAGTTGGCGCGCACACTAGCTCAATTCCCGAAGCTGAAAACCTCGTGCTCGGCGAAATACGCGAGACGGGCCGCAAGTTCATTGGCATCGAAGCCGCCCTTGTTCATGCCGACATCGGCACCGGCTATGACGATCGCGATGCAGTGACCGCTACCTGGCTTCCCGATCTGATTGCGAGCCTGCTTCGCGTCGGCGGCTTCGCGGTCAGTGGCACGCCGCTCGATCACCCGCTGTTGCAACACCTCCCGGCGCCCACTTCGGAGCCCGCCGACCGTTATTTCCTCTGCAAGCGCGTGTGAGCGGTAGAGAACTCTTCAGGGGATCGTATAAACCGCAATCTCCCGCTCGATGCCGCGCAGCGAGACCTCGTGCGGCACGGGCGTCAGCGCGTTCCTGTGCAACAGATCGGCGGTGAGATTGTCGTCGACCACCGCACGCGTGGCGAAGATCGCCTGTGCGTTGGCGAGGTTCTGGACCCGCGAAGCAATGTTGACCGTCTGGCCGAAATAATCCTGCCGCTCGTTCATGGACACGGCTATGCAGGGGCCGGCGTGAACACCGATCTTGAGCAGAAGGTCCTCGCGCCCGCTTTTGTCATTGAGGGCCCGCATGGCGTCGCGCATCCGCAGCGCCGCGGCAATCGCACGGTCAGGCGTCGCGAAGGTCGCCATCACCGCATCGCCGATCGTCTTCACAACCGCCCCTGCCTCCGCCGCGACGATCTCGTGCAGAACCTGGAAGTGCTCGCGTACGAGATCGAAGGCTGAAAGATCGCCCACCCGCTCGTAAAGCTCGGTCGATCCGCGCAGATCGGTGAACAGGAAGGTCAGGCTGGTGATCTTCAGGCGCTGGTTGATGTCGAGCGTATCCGTGCGATAGAGATCCCGGAACGTCTGGTTGGTGAGCAGGCGCTTGGCGGTCACGAAGGGCCGGCGCTTGCCCAGGAAATCATGCAATACCGGGCAGGCGATGAAGACCGTCGGCAGCACGCGCGTGTCGGTCCTGTTTTCCAGCGAAATGCGCAATGGGCCGGGTTGCATCTCCAGCGTCTGGCTCTGGACATGGTCGCGGTCGAAGGCCAGAGAGAGGTTTCGCCGCTCTTTTGCCGGTTCGCCCTTCGCGTCGATGAACTGGGCCGAATGCGTGACCGGCTCGAAGACGATGATGAATTGGGGCGGAAGCTGGATGTGCAGAACCGCCTTTTCACCGGGCGCAAGCTCGATATCTTCCAGCGAGAACGCTTCCATCTTTTCCGCCAGATCCTCGTCCGGCAGATCGGCCCCGGACGCCCAGTAGATCTGGCGGTAATATTCCACCAACGGCAGTTCGTGTGGATTGTGGGCGGCAATCCTGCGCACGCGGGGACTGACGGTGAATGTCACCTCGACCATCTCGTCGAGGGTCGGCGAATAGCCCTGGGAGCACAGCGCGCAGGTGTATTCGTCCTTCTGCATGGTTTTCAGCGTTGCGTTGGTGTCGAGCACGCCGCCACAGCCGGGGCACAGAACATTCCAGGAAATGTCGAAGATGCCCACCCGCGCCGCATGGAGAAAGGCGCTTATGGTGCGTTCCTCGTCGAGGCCATGCTTGCTGGCGAAGGCCAGCGCATTGATGCGGCAAAGTTCGCGGTCCTTGCCCTCGGCGATGGTTTGCCGGATTGCGTCGATTGCCTGCGGATCGACATCGGTCGATTGCCGCAGAAGCGAGAACAGATCCTGAGCTTCGGTCATCGTGCAGGCTCCGGAAATTGCGCCGCTAGAGCATGATGCCGAAAAGTGTGAAGCGGTTTTCGGACGACATCATCCTCTATTTCCTGATTTAGAGGCGGATTCAGATTTCAGGTCGGACAGACCTGAAATCATCCGGCTCTAGGCGTGTTGGCCGGACCGATCTTCGACCCGAACGCTCCATCATACTGCTAAACGGACCGTACGGCCATTCGAATGGACAAGCCTGGTGACAGGTCAATTTCCATTTGTTGAATTCCAAACTATGATAGCCCATGGGGCATTCATCTCTGGGGTTTTCTCCATGCCGACACGCGACAACCCGCCATTTCCGGCGGCCCTGCGCCTTTTCTCGGCGGGGGTCATCATCGTCCTGATCGTCGGGGCCGGCCTGTTTTTCGCGCCTGCGCTGGTCAAGCCGCGCTGGCCCTGGGCCGTCACGCCGTTCAATGCCCGCTTCCTCGGCGGCTTCTACACCGCCGAAATGGCAGTGATGGGGGCGCTGCTGGTCTGGAATCGCTGGTCGCCCGGCAGGCTCGTGCTGGTCATGGCCTTCATCTTCACCGTCATCGTGTCGGCGGCTTCGTTCATCAACCTTGGCTATTTCAACTTCGAGCGCAAAGCCCCCTGGCTATGGTTTCTGGTCTATCTTGCGTCGGCCGCTGTATCCGCGCTGTTCCTGTGGCGGGCAAGGGCCCGCCCTTCTGCAAAAGGCGTGATCTTGAACCCCGCATGGCGCGCCTACCTACCGGTGGAAATGGCGATCCTCGGGGTCTACGGCGTCGGCCTGTTGCTGTTTCCCCTGACATTCGGTGGCTTCTGGCCATGGCCGATCGATGCCTTCCACGCCCAGGTCTACAGCGCCATCTTCCTCGCGGGTGCAGGCGGCACCTATCTCGTCTGGAGAAGTGCGCCGCGTGAGGAATTGCTGGTGCTCGGCCTGGCGCAGTTTCTGGTTGGCCTGCTTGCCGTCCTTGGCCTCGTCATCACCGACGCCGCCGTGCACCGGCTCGACTGGACGGCGGCCGGGACATTGTGCTGGCTTGCCCTTTTCGGCTGGATCGGCATCAGCGGTATCCTCAAGCTCTGCGCCGCCCCCCGGCATTTTGCCGCGCAATCAGCCTAGGTCGCAGAGACGGCTGGATTTTCAGGTGACGTCCGGTGCATCGTGCCGGGCATATTGCCTCTGTCACTTTGTTCTGACGCAATTCCGGACGGAAAACCGCTCACACTTTTCCTGGAATTGTTGTAGCCGGAAAAGCCATGACCAGCACGCCACCCCTAGAGAAAATCCAGCCGCAGCTCCGGGCCGTCCGGCCAAGCGATGCCGAGGCGCTTTGCGCTATCTTCAATATGCCGGGCTTCCGCTGGGGCACGCTCAGGATGCCGTTCGAGATGGTGGAGCAGGTGGAGCGGCGCATCGCCAAGTCCGGCCCGGAAACCACCTGGATCGTTGCCGAGTTGGACGGCAAGGTCGTCGGCCATGGCAGCCTGGTCGCGCAGGGTTCGCCGCGCCGCTCGCATATCGGCGAGATCAATATCGGCCTCGATGATGGCTTTGTCGGCAGGGGCATCGGCTCTGCCATCCTTGGCGCGCTGCTTGACGTGGCCGACAATTGGCGCGCCCTGAAGCGGGTCGAGTTGACTGTCTATGCCGACAACGAACCGGCCATCCGTCTCTACACAAGCCACGGCTTCGAGGTCGAGGGACGGCATGTGAAGGCCGGTTTTACCGACGGGCAGTACCACGACCTCCTGAGCATGGCCCGGCTGCGGTTCTGATGACCGCCGTCCCTGCCCCTGCGCCTCCGGTGGACATTTTGGCCGTGCTGTCGCTGCTCTGCCCGGAGGTCGTGCGTGACATCGAGCAGAACTGGAATGCACCGGTTTCCGATTATGCCCGCCATCTGTGGCGGCCGGTGGCAAGGCCTGGATCGGCCCCGTCGATTGCTGCCCGCTCGATCCTGCGCGACGTCCTGCAGCAGCGCCTCGGTGCGATCGTGCAGCCCGAAGCGATCGGCAAGGCCCTCGACGAATTCGACCACAGACCGGTTATCCAGTCCGGCCTGCACTGCCTGCTTCTGATGGATCGCATCACCTTCGATGCCCTGCTGCTTGCCTGGCTCGGCGCGGTCGAAAACGGGCTGTCGGCTTTTTTCGGCTTCATGGGAACGACCATGACCATGGAGACAACCGGCCGGGAGGGGCCGGGATGGCTGGATGTCGGCGACGACAAGGTCAATTTGTTTGGCATGGGCCGCCACAAACTGTGCCGCAAAAGCGCCTGCGCGGCCGGTCCCGTCGCCCTCAACGGGCGCGCGCTCGAAACGGTGGGCAATGAGACGGATGCCAGAAGCTGGCTCGGCACGCTGCTTGCCAGCCAGGACAAGGTATTTGCAACAGCCGCCGATGCGCTGACAGAACTCAACGAGCATCTGGTCGCCGATTGGGATCGTTCCGGCATGGCCCGGCCGGTTTTCATCGATGATAGGCTGGCCGCGACTGTCGTGGCGCGGCATCTGGAAGATGAAGGCAGTCTTCTTTCCAGGCTGCTCCTCGAGCCCGCAAGGCGCCGGCGTCTCGACCATGCCTTGCAAGAAGCCGCATCGGGCCCATTTGGCAGGTTCCTGCCCAATGCCACGGCCTATTTCTGGGGCATCCGCGAGCAGCGCGTGCGCAAGCTCGTCCTCGAGAACGGGCGGCTGATCGAGCCTGACAGGCCGCATGGTCTTTCCATCCCGTTCGAGCGGCCGCATCTCCAGCAGGCACTGCTGGACGGCATGCTTTTGCCGGACTTGTTCCTGATGGTCCTTGCCCTTGCCATATTGCCGCGCGTGCGGGTTGTGGGCGGCCTGAGACAGATTGGCTATGTCGCGCTTTTTCACTCGATCCTGCTGGCTGCGCTTGATGAAAACGCGCCAGAAGAGCGCGATCTGGCCGCCGAGCTGCAGGTTCGGGAAAATGCCTGGGGCATGCGGGTCATCGATGAACAAATCTCGGTCCGCGAGCAGCTTGCCGGACTGCCGGAAGGGGCGCTGTTCCCGGACCTGCTGCGGCAATACCGGTTGCGGACATTTGCCGAGACGACCGATGACCTGAAACCGGTTCGCGAAAACGCCCGATGGCGCAAGATCGGCCGGGCCTCAGGCCTCTGATCCGGCCGGGCTTTAGCCCGTCATTGCACCACGCCGGCCTTGCGGAGCCCCTCGACCATGAGTTCGAAATCGGCAGGGTTCTTGTAAGGCAAGACTTTGCGACGGTGTTCCAGCGAATAGGCGGGATTGACGCGAAGCAGGTCCTGCCATGCCGCATGGGCCTGCTCCAAACGGCCCAGATGGCCGTAGCATGCCGCCAGAAGCGCACGCGAGACGTCAGTGACAGCGTTGCGAGCCAGCCGTTGCAGCAAGAGGTCGACGGCCTCTTCGTACCTTCCCAGTTGAAACGATGCCAAAGCCTGGAAGTGCAGAAGCACATCCGGAAAGTATGGATTCAAGGTCTTTCCCCGGGCGAAACTCTCTAGCGCCTCCGCGGGTCTACCCGAATAATACAGCGCCTCGCCGCGGGCGACGTGCGCTTCGGCGAAGTTCGGATTGAGGGCTATCGCGCGCTCGACCTCGCCGATGGCTTCATCGTGCCGCCGTGTGTAAAGCTTGGCCGATGCCAGTGCCCAGTGCGCCCAGGGATCGCTGTCATCCAGCGTTACCGCTCGCGTTGCTGCCTCTTCCGCTTGCGCCATCGAGTCCGACGCACCCCACCTGTTGAGGTAATCGAGCCCGTGCGTGAGGGCTAGGAAAGCGTGGGCAGAGGCAAATTTCGCGTCCAGTTCGATGGCCCGCTGCAAGAGCTCGCGGGCCGCGACGTTCGTGTCCTTCGTCAGCCGGTGCCACAGCTCCCGGCCCCGCAGGAAACAGTCATACGCCTCCGGGTTGCGCTGGTGTTCGGGCGCCAGCCGCAGACGGTCATCCTCGGTCAGATTGAGCGCCAGCGCACCGACGATGTGCTGCGTCACGTCATCCTGCACGGCGAATATGTCGGTCAGATCGCGATCGAACCGCTCCGCCCAAAGATGGCCGCCTGAGATTGCATCGATGAGCTGCGCGGTGATGCGTACCTTGTTCCCCGACTTGCGTACGCTGCCTTCAAGGACATAGCGCACGCCGAGCTTCGTGCCGACATCCTGCACATGGACGTTCTGGCCCTTGAAGATGAAGGACGAATTGCGAGCGATGACGAAGAGCTGTGACAGTTTGGACAGCGCCGTGATGATGTCTTCGGAGATGCCGTCGGCGAAGTAGTCCTGTTCGGCATCACCGCTCATATTGGCGAACGGCAGCACGGCGATCGACAGTTTCGGCGGCGCTGCCGCAGCCGGAGGGCTCGTCGGGGTTTGCGAGGTCGCGGCCACCTTGGCCCCGGCGCCGACTTGCAGCGAATACACTCGGATCGGCTCGGCGATGTTCTTGAGCTGTGTGCTGCCGAGATCGCTGACCGAGAGGTCAAGCCTGGCCTTGACCTGGCGATAGGCATCCTCGGACAGGCAGATGGCGCCGGGCGCCGCAACGCCCTCCAGACGCGAGGCGATGTTGACGCCGTCACCCATCAGGTCGCCATCGCTCTCTTCGACCACGTCGCCCAGATGGATGCCTATCCTGAACTCGATGCGGCGCTCCTGCGGTACGCCGGCATTGCGCTCAACCATACCGTTTTGAATCTCAACGGCGCAGCGCACGGCATCGACCACACTGCGAAACTCAACCAGTGCCCCGTCTCCGGTACGCTTGATAACCCGCCCGTGGTGCACTGCAATGATCGGATCGATCAGGTCGCTGCGCAGTGCCCGCAACCGCGCCAAGGTACGATCTTCGTCCGCGCTCGCGAGCCGGCTGTATCCGACCACATCTGCAGCCAGGATTGCGGCCAGCTTACGGTTCTCGCTCATGGGTCGCCTCCTCATCTCCATCATAGCAGGAAGACGGCGGGACGAGGGAATTTTCGCAAATCACGGCCACGCGGCCGCCCGTATCGGCAGTGCTCCACCGCCAACCCAGACCGATGCCCATTTGTGCTGCCGCTTGCCGGTTGACGACTATCGGTTCATCCTTGTGAATACCCCGGCCGTGACGAGCGTGGCGAGATCACGCGTCATGGCCCAAGGTCAAAGAGATAGAGCATGATGTCGTCCGAAAACCGCTTCACACTCTTCGGCATCATGCTCTGGTGAGGTGTCCATGAACTGCTCTGGCTGCGGTTTCGAGATCGAGGGCGGTTACGCCTTCTGTCCGAAGTGTGGCCGCCGCCAGCCCGTGCCATGCGCCAGTTGCGGCTACGCCTGCGCACCTGATTTCGAGTTCTGTCCTAAATGTGGGGCAAGCGTGGGTGCGTCCGCAAAAGCTGCCGAACGGCCTGCTCCGACACCAAGCCGCACCATTGCGCAGCCCTCTCGAGCTCCGTCGCCGAACATCGAAAGCGAAGAGGGGCCGCATTCCGTCTCCGACGCCGATCGACGAACGGTAACGGTGCTGTTCGCCGATCTCTGCGGCTTCACGACACTCAGCGAGCAGCTCGACCCCGAGGTCATGCAGGCGCTGCAGAACGAACTGTTCAAGGAATTGACGGCGGCCGTGCAAGGCTTTGGTGGTTTCGTCGACAAATTCATCGGCGACGCTCTGCTCGCCTTGTTCGGTGCGCCGGTCGCGCATGAGGACGATCCGGAACGTGCGCTTCGAGCCGCTCTCGACATGATCGCCCGGACGGCGCGGCTCGGTGAAAGCACCCGCCACTCAGGCTCGCCGCTGCTGCTCCACATAGGCATAAACACGGGTCCGGTCGTTACTGGCGGATTGGGCATCGGCACCGCCAAATCCTATTCGGTGACCGGCGACACGGTGAATACGGCGCAACGCCTGCAATCGCTGGCTGCACCGGGTGAGGTGCTGGTGGGCGAACTCACGCACAGGCTGACCCGGCATGCCTTCTCGTACGAGTCGCTGGGCGATGTCGTCTTTCGCGGCAAGGCTGGCAGTGTGCTCGTCCACCGACTGGATGCACCGCTTGCGGCGCCGCGTGCAGCGCGCGGGCTCGAGGCGCTCGGCCTCAGTGCGCCCATAATAGGTCGTGATGCGGAGCTCAACAGAATGCTGGCGAGCCTTGACTTGGCGTGCGGCGGCTCGGCCCAGCTTGTCCGCCTCGTCGGCGAAGCCGGTATCGGGAAGTCGCGGTTGGTGAAGGAGTTCGTCGCCCGCGTCGGCGACGAGGATCGTTTTCGCAACGTCGCCGTGCGGCAGGCCACGTGCTCACCGCTGGGTGAACAATCATTTGGCGCCCTGGGTGCAGTGGTGCGCAGCGCTGCCGGGATGATGCAAAACGACAATGGGGACGAAATGCGGGGCAAGCTCGCAGCCTTGCTTGCCGATCTCGGCCTGCAGGGCGAGGAGGCGAAGCGGCTGATGCCTTTGCTCTACCATGTGCTTGGCCTCGGCGACCCCGATGCCACCTTGCAGCATGTCGAGCCCGAGCAGCTGCGGCGGCAAATTCTCTACGCGGTCCGCACAATCATGGAACGGCGGCTTGCGTTGTCGCCGCTGTTGATTGTCGTCGAAGACCTGCACTGGGCCGACTCCGTCTCGCTCGAGGCACTGCGTTTCGTGATGGACAGACTGGAACGCACGCGGCTGATGTTGCTGGTCACGCATCGTCCGGCGTCGGACAACGACCAACTCGACTCAAGTCGGGTCAGCCACACAGCGCTCAGGCTTTCGCCGCTCGACAGCGATGACGGACGCCGCCTGGTGGCGGCGCTTTTCGGCGAGAGCTGGGTAAACGCCGCAGGAGGGCTTCTCGACCAGATCCTCGAGCGCGCGGGCGGCAACCCGCTTTTCTTGGAGGAGATCGTTCGCGGCCTTATCGATCGCGGTGTATTGGTGCGCGAGGGCCAGCAATGGCGGACCGTGGCAGGCGAAGTCGCAACCGGCATCCCCGCCACGATCCAGGCAATGTTGCTTGCTCGCGTCGACCGGCTGCCGCAAGGGGTGCGCCGGTTGGCCCAGGAAGCCGCGGTAATCGGCCCGCGCTTCGATGCCACGCTTCTGAAAGCCGTGGCAGCCGACCCCGGCCGACTGGAAGCGGGCTGCGAACTGCTTTGCGATGCGGAAATCATCGAGGAAGTTGCCGGATCAGGCTCGGTCTCGTCGCAAAGCTACCGCTTTACACAAACATTGCTGCAGGACGTGATCTACCAGAATCTGCTCCTGCAACGCCGGACCGACATCCACGGCCGGGTAGGTGCCGCCCTGGAGCAACTGTGCGGCGACAAGCCGGAACGGTTCGAGGATCTGGCCGTGCTCGGTCACCATTTCGCTCAGAGCGCCGAGCGGGAGAGGGGCGCGCACTACCTGCAGGCGGCGGGAGATCGCGCTCGCATGATATACGCCAATGACGACGCCCTTCGTTTCTACGAGCGAGCACTGACTGCGTTGGGCGCGATCGGGCAAACACCGCTCAAACTGGCAATTGCAGAGCGCATTGCCGATTTGAGCGGCCCGGCAGGCCGCCGCGAGATTGCACACCGCCACTACGAGGCGGTGCTGCAGGCCTATCGCGAGTCAGCCGATCGTGTCGCGGCGGCGCGCGTTTTGCGCAAGATCGGTCGGCTGTTTTGGGACGTGGGCAAGCGGGACGACGCGGAATCGCGCTACGCTGAAGCGGCAGCGCTCCTCGATGGAGCGGATGCCCCGATCGAGCAGGCGCATCTCTGGCAAGAACGTGGCCGACAGGCGTTCCGCAGCGGAGATCACACTCTCGCGGCAAAATGGGCAGACGCGGCGCTGGATTGCGTACGCTCTCTGACAACGGAACATGTCTCCGATGATGCCACCCTCGTGACCGCCGAGGCACTTAATACCAAGGCTGTTGCGCTGGCTCGCCTTGGGCGAAACCATGAAGCCGTGCGTGAGGTTGAGCGCAGCATTGAATTGGCCGAAGCCGCCGGTCTGCTGGGCGCGGCCTGCCGCGGCTACACCAATCTCGGGGTGCTCTACACGACCATCGATCCGGCGAAGGCGATGGAGGTCTGTCGGCGCGGTCTTGAAGTGGCGCGCCGTATTGGCGATTTGGGTTTCCAGGCGCGCCTCCTCGCCAATCTGGCGGTAGCTTGTTGTACTTTCACGGATCGCTGTCCAACGGAGGGCGTGCCTGCTGCCGAGAAGGCCATCGAGATTGACCGGGCGCTCGACCAGCGCGAGCACCTGCCAGTGCCGTTGATCGTGCTTGGGCAGATCCACCAGTGCAACGGCCATCCGGAACTGGCGATCGGCTTGTTCCACGAAGCACTGGAGGTAGCCCGCGAAACGGGCGAGCCCCAACTGCTGTTTCCGTGCTATGATGGACTCGCAACGCTTAATCTCGACCTCGACAATCTGGCCGAGGCCGAACGCTACTTTTCCCTGGCGCAGGGTATATGCGCCCAGCACGGGCTCGACCCGGAAGCGCTTGTGGTGCTGCCTTTTCTCGACTAGCCGGGATAGGGGGTTGGACATGTCCGCGCCTAGTGGATTGATACCGCTTCAACCGGGCGACCGGGCGCCGAACCTGATACTCGACGCCATTACCCAGGAAGGCAAGATTGCGCTTGACGACTTTCGCGGGCAAAAACCGGTGCTGGTCGGCCTGTTTCGAGGTCTGCATTGTGCGTTTTGCCGGCGCCACATCGCCGCTCAGGCGCGTCTCGATCCGGAGCTGCGCGAAAAGGGCGTGGAGAGCCTGACGGTGGTCAACACGCCGATCGAACGGGCGCGGCTCTATTTCCGCTACCATCCAATGCCGAACCTGCTTGCGGCGTCGGACCCGGAACGCGCTTCACATCGTGCTTTTGGACTGCCCAATCTCGAATTCACCGAGAACGAGACGAACTGGCCGTACAAGGTCGCGATGGCAGCGGCACAGGACATGCGGGTCGACATACCTGGCGAATTGCCCGGTCCCATGGATCCGATGACAGCCGCCGCAATCCTCGACAAGAAGGACCACTACGAACTGACCGAAGCCGACGAGCAGATGATGGCCACGGGACACGGACAACTGGTTGGTCAGTTCCTGCTGGACCGGCAGGGGATCGTCCGCTGGAGCTTCACGGAGGTCCCGGAGGGTGGGCGATACATGTTTGGCGCCCCAAACCCGAAGGAGCTGATGTCAGCCGTGTCGCAAGTCGCCCAATAATGAACTGACAAGTTCACCGTTTATCCGAGCACGGCCTCGACAGTGGCGACAAAGTCATCGAGCGAGCGGTCGCCGCGAATCTCGATGCGCGGAAGGTCGATGAGATCGCTATGGAGGTCCGCCGGCCCGTGCCTGCGGCCGAAGCCTACTCGATAGCCGCACTCCCTAGCCAGCCGGCCAAGCCGTCGGTCGGTGACGGAGAAGGGGGCCGCGAACGCCCTGGTTGGCCGGCCGGTCCAGCGTTCGATGAACAGACGAGAGCGCAGGAGCTCGGCGGCCAGGTCAGCGCTCGACAGACCATCTATGGCGCGATGCGTCGCCATGTGGCTGCCGAAGAAGGCGCCTTCGGCAGCGAGGCGTCGCACCGTCCCGGCGCCCATAAGCGGCGTCGGCGGACCGATGTCGGTGTCCCACTTTGCACTTTCGCCCACCAGGTCCGTCACCAGGAACACTTCCGCGTTCAGGTCGTTGGCGCGCAAGATCGGCCAGGCATGGTCGGCGAAGTTCTGGAAGCCGTCATCGAAGGTGATGAGCACCGGGCGGCCGACGAAAGGCTGACGGTTGGCGATGGATGCTTCCAGCTGCTCGGAGCCAATGGCGTGAAAGCCATTGGCGCGCAGCCATCCCATCTGGCTGGCGAATGCGGCGGGCGTGAGCCGAAAGCGAGCGAGCGCGGCCGGACCTTCATCGGCAACGCCGTGATACATGAGGACAGGGATATGCTGGCGCTGCTCGTTACGTGCGACGTCGCGGCGCAAGGCTCGCGCCCCACCCCAGACGATATTTCGCGCGACGCCGATTTCGATGGGCGCGCGGATCGGCACATGATCGATCACCGGGTCCGTCGCCACATCGCCCGGCGATAGGCGGCGGAAGCGGTCTATGCGGTAGAGCTCGGTCTGGATCGATTGCTCGAGCACCAGGCCTTCGGTCGCTGCCAGCGTCTCGGAGATCGCCTGGGCACCGAATGTGTTCCAGTCGAAGCCCGTCTTTTCGACATTGTCACGCAGCACGAATGCGTGTGCGCTGATGAAACTACCGCCAGGCGCCAACGCCTCGGCGAATTTCTTGGCGATGCGCCGCAACTCGGCGAGATCGTCCAGATAGTAGAGCACCTCCGAACAGAAGATCAGATCCATCTCACCCGGCAGCGTGTCGGCAGCGAAATCGAGTACGCCGAACTCGACATTCGCCTGATTGTTGCATCGGGCGCGGGCTCGCTCGATGGCTATGGCGGAGATGTCGGTTGCGGTCAGATGGCCCACGCGCGGCGCCAGCTGCCGCGTGAAATGGCCCTCCGCACAGGCCAGCTCAAGCGCCCGGCCGATGGGACCGGCAGGCAGGATCTCGATCTGCCGCTCATATTTTTCCTGCTCATAGAGCGAGCTGTAGTTCCAGGGATCCTCGGTCGCGAAATAGCTGTTCCAGAACGCCGTGCGATCCTCGTCGTGCTTGTCCGCGACCCGTGCGCGGCGCGGCGTAACAGGCTCTGACGGTTCAGCGCTCGACCGAACCAGGTCATGCGCCTGTGCGGCCAATTGCGCGAGTTTGCCGAAGTGGCTGTCCTGATCGGGCTCGCTTCCCGCCATGGCAAACGATACCTCGGCTGCAGGCGTGTTTGACGTGGTCGCGCCGGCGCCCTTTTGCGGTCCAGGCGATCCTCCCGCAAGCCGCTCAGCAGGCACTACATCCAGGATCAATTCAATCCAATGATCGCTCGTCACCGTCCCGAGTGCACCGAACTGCACGACAGCCTCGATCCGGCCATCCAGCATCAGATGGGCATAGATCTGATCGATGCCTTCCGGCAGTTCGGTCGCGGTCGGATTGCGAGCGTCGACGCGAATTCCGAGCGTTCGCGCCAGCCTGCGCGGCGTGGCAAGATCGTCGGGTTCGAGAAGCATTTGCTCAAGCTGGTACTGGACGCGGCGAGCCGCTGCGGGATTGTCCCAGATCTTGCCGAGTTCGATGATCAACGCGGTGGTTGCGCTGCCGAACCTCGCCCATCCGGCAGCCAATTGCGCCGGCACCGACAGGCTTCCTGCCATGAGGCCATCGAAGATTACCTTGGCAATCTCATGCGCCCACTTGCGTCCCGCCGGGAGTGCGCGCAGGGGCTGCGGGTTGATCAAGCGCGAGCCTGAGCCGCATTCGGACGCGGCGTTCCGCAACGCCAGCCAAGCAAGCGCTTCAGATGCGGTGCCGCCTTTCGCCGAAATTGGACCCGAGGGATTGTGCGCCACGCCGTCTTACCTGCGCCTGGTTCTGAGGGAGAACAAGTGTTCCGCAACGCGCTTACATCGCCGGTCTGGAAAAAGCAAAAGGCGCCCCGAAAGGCGCCTCTTCATCGCTTGATTCCCCTAGAGGAAACTGGAGCGGGTGAAGCGATTCGAACGCTCGACCCCAACCTTGGCAAGGTTGTGCTCTACCCCTGAGCTACACCCGCTCACACGGCCCTTTGGCCGCAAGCCGGGCCTATATGGCTGAAGAGCGCGGCGATTGCAACAGGGAAATGACGGGCTTTTTGGTCGCGCCAAATCGCTTGGCGGAACCTTGTCGGCCACGCGGGTGGTTCATCGACTTCCCGCATGACGGTCTTGTCTCGGCGGCATCATTGGCCGTAAACGGCTTTGCCGCGCGCCGATACAGGGAAAGACCACCAATGCCGAAGACCGAAGCCGAGCTTTTCGCCTTTCTTGCCGATCTCGGCATATCAGTGTCGACCGTGCGCCATCCGCCGCTCTATACGGTGGCCGATTCGCAGTCGCTGCGCGGCGAGATACCGGGCGGGCACACGAAAAATCTGTTTCTCAAGGACAAGAAGGACAATTTCTTCCTGGTCAGCGTCGGCGAGGAGGCGGTCGTCGACCTGAAGCAGATCCACACGATGATCGGCGCCGCCGGCCGGGTGTCGTTCGGCAAGCCGGAGATGCTGATGGAGCTGCTCGGTGTCATTCCGGGCGCGGTCACCGTGTTCGGGCTGATCAACGACACCGAAAGACGGGTCAAAGTGGTGCTCGACCAGGATTTGATAGCACATGCGACAGTCAACGCGCATCCGCTGACCAATGAGGCGACGACGTCGATCGCGTCCGCCGACCTCATCAGATTCGTCGAGGCAACCGGACATGATGCTGCTATCTTGAAAGTCTCGGCTTGATCGCCACATGGATGGCGAAAACTGACCTCTAGTTAAGGACGTCGCGCTGCTCCGCTGGGCGCGATCGGAAGGGCGACGACATGAGCGACAACAACAATCCGTTTGGCGGCCAATTCGGCGGCAATTCTGGCCAGTACACCACGTCCGTGCAATATGGCGGCGCCGAGCCGGCCAAGTCGGCACTTGGCCCGACACCCGGCGCAGCACCTGCCGCTGGCGAGCTGATCAAGGACACCACGACCGCCACTTTCGCCGCCGACGTCATCCAGGAATCGCGCAAACAGCCGGTACTGGTCGATTTCTGGGCGCCGTGGTGCGGGCCCTGCAAGCAGCTCACGCCGCTTCTGGAAAAGGCGGTCAAGGCCGCCGGCGGCAAGGTCAAGCTGGTCAAAATGAACATTGACGATCATCCCTCGATCGCCGGCCAGCTCGGCATCCAGTCGATCCCGGCGGTCATCGCCTTCAAGGACGGCCAGCCTGTCGACGGCTTCATGGGCGCCATCCCCGAGAGCCAGATCGCCGAGTTCATCACCAAGGTCGGCGGCAAGGGCAATGGCGCGCCGCCGGTGGCCGAAGCACTGGCCGCGGCGGCGGAAGCGCATGCGGCGGGCGATGCGCAGACCGCAGCCGACATTTACGACGCCATCCTGGCGCAAGCGCCGGAGACGATCGAGGCGATTGCCGGGCTGGGCGAGCTTCTGTTCGAGGCCGGCGACAGCGACGGCGCCGAGGCGCTGCTGGCAACGGCGCCGGAGGCCAAGAAAAATGCGCCGGCACTTGCCGCGCTGCGTGCCAAGATGACGCTGGCTGCGGAAGCGGCAGCACTTGGCAATCCAGCTGAATTCGAGCAGCGACTGGCCGCCAATCCCGGCGACCACCAGGCGCGTTTCGACCTCGCCATGATCCAGAACGCCAGGGGCGAGCGCCATGCGGCGGCCGACAATCTTCTGGCGATTATAAAAGCCGACCGGACGTGGAACGAGGACGGCGCCAGGGCGCAGCTGCTGAAACTGTTCGAGGCCTGGGGCATGACCGACGAGGCGACGCTGGCGGCACGGCGCAAATTGTCGTCGCTGCTGTTTTCCTGAGCCGTTTGCCGGCCAAATTGCCGGGGCGTGGCTGTCGGGCCTTGCGGTCGGCGGCCGCCGCGCCAGATTAGGCCGATAACATCGCGCCCGAAGCGGGTCGGAGGAGTGAAGGTGCAGGTCGGAAACGCATTTTACCGGGTCGGCAAGGATCTGCCGGCAACCATTCCGGTGTTTCCGCTTGCCGGCGCGCTGCTGCTGCCGGGCGGGCGCATGCCGCTCAACATCTTCGAGCCGCGCTACCTGCAGATGGTGGATGAGGCGATCGCCGGCGCGCGGCTGATCGGCATCGTCCAGCCCAGCCTCAATGGCGCGTTGCGCGCCGACGGGGAGCCGGAACTGTGCAATGTCGGCTGCGCCGGGCGCATCATCTCGATGGCCGAGAGCGGCGACGGCCGCTATCTGGTTTCGCTGCAGGGCGTCTGCCGTTTCCGCATCACCAGCGAATTGCCGGTGAAGACGCCTTTCCGGCAATGCAAGCTGGCGCCGTTCCTCACCGATCTTGCCGAAGACCAGGCGGCAAGCGAGGTCGACCGGCCGGCGCTGTTGAAAGCGTTTCGCGCTTATCTGCAGGCCAACGATCTCGAAGCCGATTGGGAAAGCGTCAGCCGCGCCGAGAACACCATGCTGGTCAATGCGCTGTCGATGATGGCGCCCTACGGACCGGCCGAGAAACAGGCGCTGCTGGAGGCGCCCGACCTGAAAGCCCGCGCGGAGACGCTGATCGCCATCACCGAAATGGCGCTGGCGCGCGAGAATGAGGACTTTGGCTCCAGCCTGCAATAAGGGCTGAGCCGATGGCTGAAGGGGGATCCAATGGCTGCGGATGGGCGTGACGGCAAGTCGGTCAATGTCGATCCAAAATTGCTGGAGCTGCTGGCCTGCCCGCTGACCAAGGGGCCGCTGGCCTGGGACCCGGTGCGCGGCGAGTTGATCTCGCGGATCGCCAAGCTCGCTTATCCCGTGCGCGACGGCATCCCGATCATGCTGCCCTCGGAGGCGCGGACGATTTCGGCGGAAGACGTGCTGTCGCCGCCGCGATTGGGTGGGCCGGGCTGAGGGACCAGGGGTGGTTCAAACGGACCTCAGCCTAAGAAGCCATTCTGTTGGCGATCCTTCGCGCCCCCCTCTGCCCTTGCCGGCATTAATGTCATGGGCTCCCGACCGCCCTGCACTTGCCCTACTGAAAATTCCGCCCCTTGGGCATGACCCTTTCAGCTTTGTCCGAGAGGGTGGCAATGTCGGGCCGGGCAGCCGGCGTCATCTCTTCCAGCAGCACCGTCAGCCACGGTGTCAAATCCTCGATCTTTTCGGCGACGATGTGGATGACGTCGGATTCCGACTGCAGCTTGCCGGTGACCTTGACGAAGCGCGCGCCCATGACGATGGGCCGGAAACGGGTAAAGGTCCGCTCCCAGAAAATGACGTTGGCGACGGCCTTGTCGTCTTCTAGCGTCAGGAAGATCGCATTGCCCTTGCCGGGCCGCTGCCGCACCAGCACCAGGCCGGCGACCGAGACCCGCCTGCCGTCGCGCACCGAGCCGAGATTGGCATTGGGAATGACGCCGGCGCGGTCGAGCCGCTCGCGCAGGAAGGCGACCGGATGCGCCTTTAGCGACAGGCCGAGCGCGCGGTAGTCGTGGATGACGTGCTCGCCAAGCGGCATTGTCGGCAGTTTTGTCTCGGGCTCGAGTTCGCGCAGCCGGATCGCCGGCTGGTCGAACAGCGGCAGCCGTTCGGCGGCGCTCTTGCCATCCAGCGCGCGCACCGCCCACAAGGCTTCACGACGGTCGAGGCCGAGCGAGCGGAAGGCGTCAGCCTGCGCCAGTCTTTCGATTTCGCCGACATCGAGGCCCGAGCGCAGCCACACATCCCTGACGCTTGTATAGCCGGCGCCGCGCCGCGCGGTGAAAGCTTCCATACGCTTCTCGGCCAAGCCCTTGATCTGACGGAAGCCAAGCCGGACGGCGTGCCTTGTCTTGATGACACCGCGCATTTCGGCATGGCGCGCCAGGATGCAGCCCGGATCGAATTGGGCTTTCTCCAAGGTGCAGTCCCAGTCGGAAAAATTGACGTCGACGTCGCGGATGTCGACGCCATGGTCGCGCGCGTCGCGCACCAGCTGGGCCGGCTGGTAAAACCCCATCGGCTGCGAATTCAGGATCGCGGCGCAGAACACGTCGGGATAAAAGGTCTTGAACCAGCAGGAGGCATAGACGAGCAAAGCGAAGGAGGCGGCGTGGCTTTCGGGAAAGCCGTATTCGCCGAAGCCTTCGATCTGCTTGAAGCAGCGCTCGGCGAAGTCCTTGGTGTATCCCTTGCCGACCATGCCGTCGATCATGCGCTGGCGGTAATTGCCGATGGTGCCGGTGCGCTTGAAGGTGGCCATGGCGCGGCGTAGTTCGTCGGCTTCGCCGGGTTTGAAACCACCGGCGACGATTGCAATATTCATCGCCTGTTCCTGAAACAGCGGCACGCCGAGTGTCTTCTTGAGAATAGCCTCCAGCTCTGGCTTTTGATATTCAGCCGCTTCCTTGCCCTGCCGACGGCGCAGATAGGGGTGCACCATGTCGCCCTGGATCGGGCCGGGCCGCACGATCGCCACCTCGATGACCAGGTCGTAGAATTCGCGCGGGCGTAGACGCGGCAGCATCGACATCTGCGCGCGCGATTCGATCTGGAAGACGCCGAGCGTGTCGGCGCGGCAGATCATGTCGTACACGTCGTTCTCTTCCGGCGGCAGGGTGGCCAGCACATAGGGTCGGCCGTAATCATCCCGGGCCTTCGGATAATGGTCGGTGAGCAAGGTGAAGGCGCGCTTCAGGCAGGTCAGCATGCCGAGCGCCAGAATATCGACCTTCAGGATCTTCACCGAGTCGAGATCGTCCTTATCCCACTCGACCATCTTGCGCGCCTCCATCGCCGTCTTGACGATGGGGACGATCTCGTCGAGCCGGTCGCGGGTAATGACGAAGCCGCCGACATGCTGCGACAGATGCCGGGGAAAGCCCATGATCTCGTTGGCGTGGGCGATCACATGCCTGGTCGAGGTCTCGTTGCGGTCGAGGCCGCCGGCATGGGCCTCCTTCTCGCCGAGCTCCGAGGTCGACCAGCCCCAGATCGAACTGGAGAGCGCACTGCGGACATCGTCCGACAGGCCCATGGCCTTGGCCACCTCGCGCAGCGCCGAGCGGCCGCGATAGCTGATGACGGCGGCCGCCAGCGCGGTGCGCTTGGCGCTGTATTTGGAGTAGATGTACTGGATCACCTCCTCACGCCGCTCATGCTCGAAGTCGACGTCGATGTCGGGCGGCTCGTTGCGTTCCTCGGAAATGAAGCGCTCGAACAACGTGTCGATGCGCTCGGGGCCGACCTCGGTGATGCCGATGCAGTAGCAGACGATCGAGTTGGCGGCCGAGCCTCTGCCCTGGCACAGAATGCCCTCATTGCGGGTGAACTGGACGATGTCGTAAACGGTCAGGAAATAGCGCGCATAATTCAGACGCTCGATCAGAGCGAGCTCCTCACTGATGCGCTGCAAGACGGAAGCGGGGACGCCCGCCGGATAGCGCGTGGCGGCCCCCTCCCTGGCCAGACGCTCTAGCTCGGCCTGCGGCCCAAGCCCTGATTGCGTCGGCTCGTCGGGATAATTGTACTGGAGGTCGCTGAGCGAGAAGGTCAGTTCGCCGGCAAAGCGCAGCGTCTCGGCCAGCGCCCGTGGATGGGGGCGGAAGAGACGGGCCATTTCCAGCGGCGGCTTCAGATGGCGCTCGGCGTTGGCCGTCAGCTCCACCCCGACCTCGGCGACCGGCAAATTGAGGCGGATGGCGGTGAGCACATCTTGCAGCGAGCGGCGCTCGGCGCTGTGATAAAGCACGTCGTTGGTCGCCATCAGCGGCACGCCGACGATGTCCGCCATGCCCGCCGCCTGCTCGATGCGGAAACGGTCATTGCCGCGATAATCCGGCGCCATGCCTAGCCGCAAATTAGCGCCGAAACGGTCTTTCAGTTGACGGACCAATGCCAGGGGATCGTCGGCATTCGCCGAGAGATCCGGCAGCACCGCCAGCGACAGCAGGTCGCCCCATTCGAGCAGGTCGCTGCGCTGGAGAAGGGTCGCGCCCTTCTCGTTTTCATCGCGCAAATTGGCTTGCGTCAGCATGCGGCAGAGATGGCCCCAGCCCTTGCGGTTCTGCGGATAGGCGAGAATGTCCGGCGTGCCGTCGCCGAACACCAGGCGGCAACCGGGGTGATAGGCGAGCTTCTCGACCTTGGCCTGCTGCCAGGCGCGCACGACGCCGGCCACCGTGTTGCGGTCTGCCAGTCCGATCGAGGAAAAGCCGAGGAATTTGGCCGCCACCACCAGCTCCTCCGGCTTGGAGGCGCCGCGCAGGAAGGAGAAGTTCGACTGGATGCCGAATTCCGCATAGGGGATGACGGTCAGCGCGTTCATGCGAAGACCCCATGCATGAACCAGCGCGGCGGCACCTGCGGGTTGCCATAGAGGCCTTGCCGGTAGAGCCAGTAGCGGCGGCCGTCGGCATCCTCGATCCGGAAATAGTCACGCGTCGATGTGAGCGGATCGCTTGACGTTTCACGCCACCATTCCGGCGCGATGCGTTCCGGCCCCTCGGCGCGCGCGACCCGGTAGAGCGCGCGGCGCCAGCGGAAATTCATCGGCGGACCCTCAGGCATTTCGGTGGCCGGCACCTCGATCGGCTCGGGCGAACGGAACAGCCGGATCGGCCGTTCCGGCGGGAAGATGGTTGCGCGCGGCGCGTCTTTCGAGCCCAGCTTCCTGAGCGGTGTTTTGCGTTGTGGCGCTTCCGAGAACGGGATGGTGGCAATGGCGCGCTCCGGCAGATGGCTCTCGAGGGCGACCGGTTTCAGCACCGCACTGTCGCCGAGCCTGGCGCGGATGCGGTCGGCAAAGAGTGCCATGTCGGCGCCGTCATCCTCGGTCTCGCCGGTCAAATCGGCCTGCTGCATGTCGAAGCCGGCGGCCGCCAGCACCGAAAGCCGCACCAGGTCGAAGCCGTAGCCGGCATCGATGTCCTGTTCGAGCGCGGCCAGCCGCTCATGGAACAGGCGCTGGATAAGCTTGGGTTCGCGCAACGGTCGCGAGGTACCGACAGCGATGCGGCTGACGGCGCCGTCGGCGCGAAACAAAAGCAGCGCCAGCATCCTTGCGCCCTCGCCGCGGCGTTCGAGATCGGCCTTCAGCGTCACCGCCAGCAAGAGCACCAGCCGTTCGATCTCGGCGGTCAGCACGACCGGCTCGGCCAGGTGGCGTTCGACCGAAAGCGGGGCCACGGGCAGGCGCGGCGATACCGCCTCGTCGAGGCGGCCGAGCGCCTGGTCGAGCCGCAACAGCAAGGTCGCGCCGAAGCGACGGGCGAGCGGCGCGCGCGGCGCTGCCATGACCGCGCCGGCGGTCCGCAGGCCGACGCTTTCCAAGCTGGCGCGGATATCGGCCTCGATGCGCAGTGCCGCCAGCGGCAAGGGGGCGAGCAGCGCTTCCTCCTCGCCGGAGACAACGATGCGGTTGCCGCAGAAGCGCGCCGCCGCCCAGGCTGCACCCGGCGTCGCGGCCAACCCGGCGCGGACATCGAAACCCTGCTGGAAAAACCGCGCAAGGATGTCGTCCAGCATGGCGCGCTCGCCGCCGAACAGATGCGTGCAGCCGGTGACGTCGAGATAAAGGCCATCAGTACCGTCGAGCGCCACCAGCGGCGTATAGCGGTCGCACCAGTCGGCGAGGCCTTCGAGCAGCCGGCGATCGGCGTCCGGATCGGCCTCGACAATGTCGATCGAGGGATGCATGGCGCGCGCATCGGCAATGCCCATGCCAGGCTTCAGATGCAGCGCCTCAGCCCGCTCGCCGAGGGCCGATATGCGCTGGGCGTTGCGGTCGCGATGGCTGATCACGAGCGGTGGGTGAGATGGGGGCAGATGATCCGAAGGCCGGGAACGCCACGACCGTCCCAGGCGCTGGCGCAGGATCCGTTCTGCCGCCAGATGCGGGAACCACAGCGACAGAATTCTCTGCCCGTTTTTCGCGGGGCTTTCTTTCTTCGAATGCGTGTTCATCGGGGTTCCACTCCAGTGTGAATTGTCCAGGCAGAGCGGTGCGGCTCTTGCCGATGCTGACGGTGAAGGCAGGCCGGCCGATCGAGCCGGCGAGCGACCCGGCGATCGTCCGGCGGCTCGCCGCTGGTGCAGCCGACACGATGAGGCGCACCGGGGCGGCGGTCGGCTCGGCTTCGCCGGCCTGGCGCAGCAGGAACACCGGCCGGCCGGCGTTTTGGGCGCGCGCGTGCAGCCGGCGCGTCGCGGTGAGGTCGAGCCGCTGCGGGCTGCCACGGATCTCGAGGATGATTGCGGCGAGCGCCGTCATCTTCGCGGCCTCCTCGGCTACCCACAGCGCATCGGTGAGTTTCGGCGCCTCGGAAAACAGCAATTGCTCCGGTGCGATACCGAACATGCCCTGCAATCCCCTGGCATAGGGAAAGCCGGCCTCGCGAAAAATCTCCGATGTGCCGATCCACAGCACGGGCAAGGGCTGGCCCTTGAGGATCAGGCTGACCAGCGACAGCACAAAGCCGGCGACGGCCCCGGCATTGCGGGTCTCAAGGCCATGGATTTCGCTCAAGGCGGCTTTCGGCAGGCCGCCGCTGAGGGCCGCATCGAGGCGTTCGACGCCGGTGGGCAGGAAAGCATCCGGCGAAGCCACGGCAAGCCCGCGCCGGATGATGGTGACATCGGAATCGGGTTCAGGCGCGGCGTGGAGACAGCCCTCAGCACGCGCACGAGGCCGCTCGCTGGCCGGCGCAGCCAGGCGCTCGGGCAGCGTTCCCTCGATCTTCGCGATCTGGCGGCGCAGGGCAAAAACAGTCTCCCGCGCCACGGCTGATGTCGCCATGACGGTCAATTTCTCTCACAATTGTTCCTGTTATGTTCCTATAGATTCCAGAGGGTGCCGGAAGAGTCAAGCGGAGTCAGAAGGAATTTATTCCTTGATCAAAGGTGGCGAGGCCAACCTTGGACTTTGGTCGCAGCCATTCGGCGCAAAGAAACAGTCATTGGCCAGGTACCCGTCCATTTGCCGAGTCCGGAGGGAAAGCCTATATGCCGGGACAAAGGACAAAGCATGGCCCGCATCTACAAGACCCGCACCTGGCACGACGAACTCTCGCCTTCGATCGAGGAAATGGAGTTTCTGGCGCTGGAGGCGTACGCGCATCTGCCGGACGATTTTCGCAAGCTGACCGGCGAGATCGTCATCATGATCGCCGAATTCCCGACCGACGAGATCATGGACGATCTGTCGCTGGAGACGCCGTTCGACCTGCTTGGCCTGTTCGAGGGCCGCGGCATCGCCGAGCGCTGGAACCCGCAGACCGGCGAGGGCCCGAACCGCATCACCCTCTACCGCCGCGCCATCCTCGACTATTGGGCCGAGAACGAAGAGACGCTGGGCGACATCGTCACCCATGTGCTGATCCACGAGATCGGTCACCATTTCGGCCTGTCGGACGACGATATGGAAAAGCTTGAAGAGGCGGCGGAATAGCCCCACCTTTGTCATCCCAGGGCGAAGCAGGAGCGAAGCTCTGTCGCGAAGACCCTGGGATCCATGCCTAGGGTCTGCGTCGCGTCGCTTCGCTCCTTGCTTCGCCCTAGGATGACGAAGACGCGGAGGTTGACGCCTTCCCTACCAGTCGCTGAGCTTCGTATCCGGCCCGTATTCCTGGCCGTCGATATCCTTCACCACCGACTGGCCGCAGCGCATCGATTTGGTCTTCTTGTCGTAGGCGTAGGTCGGCGAGCCGTACAGGTGCCAGCCCTTGTTCAGCGCCGCTGTCACCTTGTGGCAGAAGGTCGAATCGTCGGGGGCGGACAAAAAGCGGTAAAGTCTCATGGGTCAGATCCTGTCGTGAGTTCGTCTTTTCGGGGCGGATCATGCGCCGATGGCGGCGGCCTTCGCCAGCAATTTCTCGGCCTGCGCCAGGTGCAGCCGCTCGACCATCCTGCCGTTCAAAGCAATCACGCCCTTGCCGGCATTTTCCGGCAAGGCGAAGGCATCCTTCACCGCGCGCGCCTCGGCCAGAGCTTCGGGCGCGGGCGCAAAGGCTCGGTTGGCGGTTTCGATCTGGGCGGGGTGGATCAGCGTCTTGCCATCGAACCCCATGGCAGCGGCTTCCGTGCATTCGCGCGCAAACGCGTCGAGGTCGCGAAAATCGTTGGAGACGCCGTCGAGCATGTCGATGCCGCCGGCCCGCGCCGCCAGCACCATCTGCATCAGCCAAGGCACGAGGTAGCGCCGATCAGGCGTCGCCAGAATGCCGGTTTCCTTGACCAGATCGTTCGTTCCGGCAACGAAACAAGCTAGGCGCGAGGCCGGGTCGCGGCCGAGTTCGGCAATGGCGCCGATATTGAGCATGGCCTTGGGCGTCTCGATCATCGCCCAGAGCTTGACGCTGTCGGGGGCAAAATTATCGTCGAGCACGTCGCCGACTTCGAGGATATCGCGCGGCGTGGCGACCTTGGACAACAGGATGCCGTCGGGCTCGAATTTCGCCGCGGTCAGCAGGTCATCGTTGCCCCATTCGCTGGACAGCGCGTTGACGCGCACGATCATCTCGCAGCGGCGTTTCGGTCGGCTGGCGAAAATGCCGGCCAATTTGTCCCGCGCGGCGATCTTGTCTGAGGGCGCGACGGCGTCTTCGAGGTCGATGATCACGGCATCGCAGGCCAGCGTCGCGATCTTGGCCAGCGCCTTGTCGTTGGAGGCGGGGACGTAAAGCACCGAGCGGCGCGGGCGGTAAGGTTCGCTTGTCATGGCCGATCTATGCCGCGTGGGGGCGGGGGAGGCAAGCGTCCGACCGGTACCTGATGACGAGCCAACCGCGAAAGCTTGCGCTGCCCCGCCCGTCCCGCAGCAGTTGCGGAAGGGGGGCCTTTCCTCTCCCCCGTCGATCGGGGGAGAGGTGTGGAGCGCAGCTCGCCGGGGGGGGGGGGGACGCCGGGGGTGGAGGCCCGAGGGGGGCACCGCGCGCCGCGGGTTGGGCCCCCTTGGCCGAGG